>JAICLN010000117.1 GCA_025925615.1 Actinomycetospora sp.
CGAGGTCGGGATCAACTTCATCGACACCGCCAACGCCTACGGCCGGGGCGCGGCTGAGTCGTTCCTCGGCGAGGTCCTCGCCGGTGTCGACCGTTCGTCCTACGTCCTGGCCACCAAGGTCTTCTTCCCCATGTCGGATACCGACAAGGGTCTGTCCGCCCAACAGATCGCCAAGCAGTGCGACGCCTCATTGCAGCGACTCCGGCTCGACCACATCGACCTGTACCAGTGCCACCGCTACGACAACGACACACCGCTGGAGGAGACGATGGCGGCGCTGACCGAGGTGGTCCGGCAGGGGAAGGTCCGCTACCTCGGGTTCAGCGAGTGGAGCCCGGACCAGATCCGCGCGGGCCTCGCGGCCGCGCCGTCGGACGTCACCTTCGTCTCCTCCCAGCCGCAGTACTCGATGCTGTGGCGGGTGCCCGAGGGCGAGGTCTTCGACGTGACCCGCGAGCACGACATCTCCCACGTGGTCTGGTCGCCGCTCGCCGAGGGCGTGCTCACCGGCAAGTACCTGCCCGGCGAGCCGGTGCCCGTCGACTCGCGCGCCGCGAGCGACGAGATGAACGGCTTCATCAAGCAGAAGCTCACCGACGCGACGCTCGAGGCCGTGCAGCGGCTGCGTCCGGTCGCCGACGGGGCCGGGCTGTCGATGGCCGAGCTGGCCCTCGCCTGGGTGCTCCGGCGCCCGGAGCTCGCGTCGGCCATCGTCGGGGCCTCCCGCCCCGAGCAGGTGCACGCGAACGCGAAGGCGGCCGGGATCGAGCTGACACCCGACACGCTGACCGCGATCGACGAGGCCCTCGGCGACGTGCCGGTCACCGGCTTCCGCCTGGCGCCCGGGGCCTCGGAGGAGATCACCCACCGGTCGTAGGCCCCGCCACGATGTCAGCGGTGTCGCATCGCGGACACTGAACGTCTGCGATGCGCCACCGCTGACATCCCCAACCGCGGCATCCGTCGCCACACCACCGCCGGCAGCACGCGCATCACGGTCGCGAGGAGCCGCAGGCGAGCGGGCACCCAGACGACGTCCCGACGCCGGGCGAGGCCGTCCGCGACCGCGTCGGCCACCTGCTCCGGCGTCGAGGACAGCGGGGCGGGCGACAGTCCGCTCTCGGCGGTCATCCGCCCGATCACGAACCCGGGCCGCACCAGCGTCAGGTGCACCCCCGAGCCGCGCAGCGCGTCGGCGAGGCCCGTCGCGAAGCCGTCCAGACCGGCCTTGGCCGACCCGTAGACGTAGTTGGCACGCCGCACCCGCCAGCCGGCGATGGAGGAGAACACCACGATCTCCCCGCGGCCGCGGCCGCGGCCGCGGTCGCGCAGCCGCGCCGCGACGCGGGTGAGGATCCCGACCTGGGCGGCGTAGTCGGTGTGCACGACGGCGAGCGCGTGCTCGGCGTCGACCTCCGCGCGCTGCTGGTCGCCGAGGATCCCGAACGCGACGACGACGACGTCCGGCACACCGTGGTCCCGCGAGACCGCGTCGAGGAGCCCGGCGTGCGACCCGACGTCGTCGGCGTCGAACTCCGTCGTCGCCACCCGCACCGTCCCGGCCCCGGTGATCGTGCGGACCTCGTCGGCGAGGTCGTCGGCCCGCCGGGCCGCGAGGACCACCGTCGACGCCCGGCCGTCGACCACGAGGCGCCGGGCGAGCGCGACGCCGATCTCGCTGCGGCCACCGAGGACGAGGACGGTTCCGGGCATGCCCGGCAGCCTCGCAGTCACGGTGTCGGCCGCGGTCGTCAGGGCCTAGCGTGATGATCCTCGCGGGCGGCTCCGCCGTCGCCCGGTCGACCCGAGGGAGCCCGCGTGAAGATCGTGACGGCGCTCGTGCGGCCGCACGCGCTCGACGCGGTGCGCCAGGCCCTCGAGCGGCACGCGGTGCTCGGGATGACGATCACCGAGGTCGAGAGCTGCGAGCCGGGCCACGTCGAGATCCACAAGGGGGCCCGGATCGAGGTCGACCTCGTCCCGCGGCTGCGGGTGGAGACGGTCGTGGACGACGAGCTCGTCGACCGGCTCCTGGACCAGCTGGAGGCGAACCTCGCGGGCGCCGACGGGCAGCTCTGGGTCCGCCACGTGGACCTCGTGCTGCGGGTGCGCACCGGGGAGCGGGGGCAGGACGCCGTCTGAGGAGGTGTAGGTGCCCCGGGGACGCTGGGGGGTTGCATCCCCGGGGCCGGGTAGGTCGCGGGGGGCACGACCGACCTCCGTGAACGCTACGCCCCGGACCTGCGGGTTCGGACCAGAGACACCCGATCGGACACGGTTCTCGGGCACCCTCTGCGCCGGACGGTCGGCGGCTGCGACCGAACGGGTCTTGACACGACGACGGCCCGCCGTCCGGGGACGACGGGCCGTGGTGGTGGCGGGTGAAGGATTCGAACCTTCGAAGCTTTCGCGACGGATTTACAGTCCGCTCCCATTGGCCGCTCGGGCAACCCGCCGGGGTGCCGTCCTCGCCGGACAGCGTCGAAATCCTACAAGCCGACGTCCCGGCGGTGAGCACCCGGGGGTGGGTGTAGACCGGACGCGACGGACACCGTCGTCCACCCCGTCCGAGGAGGAGTCCCGTGGCCAACCCGTCGTTCGACGTCGTCTCCAAGGTCGACCGCCAGGAGGTCGACAACGCCCTCAACCAGGCCGCGAAGGAGCTCACGCAGCGCTTCGACTTCCGCGGGACGGGCGCCTCGGTGTCGTGGGCCGGCGAGGAGGCGATCACGGTCGCGGCCGAGACCGAGGAGCGCTGCAGCGCCGCCATCGAGGTCTTCAAGGAGAAGCTGATCAAGCGCGGCATCTCCCTCAAGGCGTTCGAGATCGGGGAGCCCGCGGTGTCCGGCAAGACCTACCGGGTCACCGGCACGCTCGTGCAGGGCATCTCGAAGGAGAAGGGCAAGGAGATCTCCAAGGTGATCCGTGACGGCGGCCCGAAGGGTGTCCAGGCACAGATCCAGGACGACCAGCTCCGCGTCACCGGGAAGAAGAAGGACGACCTGCAGGACGTCATCTCGCTGCTCAAGGGGAACGACTTCGGGATCGCCCTGCAATTCACGAACTACCGCTGACACACCCGCTCCGACCCGCGTTTTCAAACCCTGAGCCCTACTCGGGTACAGGTCTGGTACAGCCGAGCGCTCGGCCCACGAGGCTCCGCGGCTGGTCCACGGCGTCCGGCCGGTACCCGACGTAGGTGTTGAGCGTGATCGTCGGGGTGGTGGGGCCTATGGCGAGCTGAACCGTCTTGACGTTGGCGCCGCCGAAGATCAGGACCGTGGCGAAGTAGTGCCACAGGTCCCGGAGGCCGAAGCCCTTGGGCAGGCCGACCTTCTCGACCGCGGGACGCCAGATGTACGACCAGTCGGCGCGGTGGATCTGGCGCCCGTCCTCGCGGGTGAACACGAGCGCCGCGCGCCGACGGGTAGGTCGGCGGGCGTCGGTCTCGTCGTCCAGCTCGACGCCGGTGGCGGCGCAGGGCATCGCCGACGACGGCCGGGACCTCGTTGGTGCGCGTGCTGGTCTTGGGCGGTACGAGGTACGGGTACGCCCGGAGACGACCGAGAGCCTCCACGCCTGGGCCGGCGTGCTCGAGAGGCGAGTGGTCGGCCCAGATGCCCTCGCCGGACGGGCAGGTCTCCCGGATGTCGGCGCAATAAAGTGCAATGGTCCAGTGGTGTGGTGGTCGCCGGAATGGCACCACTTCGGCCGATTGCCCGGTAGGGCGCCGCGCTCCAAAGTTACCGAGACATCTTGCGACAGGAATCGCGATCCGTGTTCAAGGAGATTCAAGGAGTAATCACGAACGGAGGAGACCGACACATCTGGATGCACCGGAAGTGCCGCGGCCGCGTGTCGCGCTCGGTCGGAGCGCTGCGCCTCATCAGCACGACAAGCGCCGTACTCGTGGCGCTCGCCATGACCGGCTGCGCAGGGCCGTCAGCAACCCCGGCGGCGGCCCCGGCCCCGGTCACTCGGACGACGATCGACCCGACCGTTGTCTCGGCGTTCATGCAACCGCGGATTACCGCGATCCCGGTGGGCACATATAAGAATGCGACCACACCTCAAGGGTCGGAGTCACTGGTCGTCGGAGAAATCGGAGCGAGCTTCACAGAACTGGTCAACACTTCCGGGCAGCGCTTCCAGGGCACACTGAGCGAAGATCCGTCCACCCATCACGTGACCTTCACCAACGCCGCAGGCGCCCCGTGTGCCCACCAGCCGGGTGTCTACGAGGCCACCCTCCAGGGCCGGGTGATGCACCTACGGCCGGTCGCCGACCCCTGCGCCTCCCGCGCCGCCGATTTCCCCTCTGGCCCGTGGACCTCCTCCTGACCCATTGCTGGGCATGCTACTAAGCAGGTCGGGCACGGCCCACGAACTACCGCTGAGGCGCACGCGGCCCGGGAAGGTCGACCACGCTGTACTGCGGCAGCTTCATCGGAGCGGGACCGTCAGGCGCTGACGCCGGTCCGCCGACGGAGGCGGACGACGGGCGCGGCCCGGCGGTCGGGCTCCGCGACGGTGCGGCACCACAGGTCACCGACGTCGACCCCGAGCCGCTCGAGGGCCGCGACCGCGGCGCAGTCCGGGGCGGCCAGGACCGCCGCGAGCAGGTCCTCGACCCCGAGGTCCGGCGTCCCGCGGCGGTCGGCCCGCCGCTGGGCCGCCCCGACGGCGACCCCGGCCCGCACGCTCAGCGGCGGCGGCGCCGAGGGCGGGGTCGGCGTCCTCGGGAGCAGGGTGCGCAGGGCGTCCGGGTCGACGCCGTCGAGCAGCCCCGCGCCGCACTCCCGCTCCTCGCGGACGAGCCCGAGCAGCAGGTGCACCGTCCCGACCGCGGGTGCACCGAGGACCGCCGCCTCCTGCCGGGCCAGCTCGAGGATGCGGGAGTACTGACGGGACCGCGGCGGCAGGCACATGCAGGCAGCCTCACGCGCCGCCGACGCGACCACCTCGGGGACGACCCCCGAGGTTCCTCCGGGTCCCTCGACCGCATGACGCGTTGTACCTCTTACCGGTAGTAGCCCATACATATTGTTGGTGTTACCGTCCGTCGCACGTACAGCGACGGAGGTGGACGGTGGGCGCTCGGCAGCATCAGGACTACGGGTTCTTCGGGCCCGGCTCGGTGACCTGGCGGGTCTGGGGATATCCGACCTCGATCGTGCTGGGGTTCCTCCGGGCCGTCGTCATCGAGGAGCTCGACCCGTACCTCGTCGCGTCGGTGGACCAGTCCGGGCAGGTCAAGCAGCGTCCGAAGCTGCGCTACGACCGCACGATGCAGTACTTCGCGACGATCAAGTTCGGCGACGCGGAGTCCGTGCTACGGGCCTCGGACACCCTCATGAAGATCCACTCCCGCGCGGTGGGCCTCGACCCGGTGACCGGCGGACGCTACGACGCCAACGACCCGGCCTCGCAGCTGTGGATCCACCTCACCGCCTGGCACTCGATCCTCTACACCTACGAGATCTTCGGCCCGGGGAAGCTCACCGAGGCCGAGGAGACCCAGTACTGGGAGGAGTGCGCCCGCGCCGCCGAGTTCCAGACGATCGACCCGGCCGACGTGCCGCGGACCCGCGACGGCATCCGCGCGTACTTCGCGGCGTACCGCCCGCGGCTGGTCGGCTCCGAGGTCGCGCAGGACATGATGGACTTCCTGCTCGACGCGAACACGATCGTCCTGCCCGAGCGCGTGCCCGCCCCGATGCGCTTCGTGTTCAACGCCGTCGCCCGCCGCGCCGTCATCGCCACCCTGCCCCGGTGGATGCGCAAGCTCGGGGCCACCACGCAGTCCGGACTCACCGACCGCATCGCGATCGCCCTCACCCGCCCCGTCGTCCGCGCCGTCGCCGCGAGCACCTGGGTCCAGGTCTGGGCGCTGCGTCTCGCCAGCCCGCGGACCGCGCCGATCATGGAACCCGTGCTGCGCGGCATCCCGCCCGTGCACCCGGTGCTGCGGGAGCCGGTCGAGGCCCGCGCCCAGTACGGCGTCACCGACCCGCGCGAGCAGTACGCCGCAATCCTCGCCGAGCGCGCCCGCCAGAGCGGCCCGGTCCCGTACCCGAAGCACCACCGCGAGGCGCTGCTGCCCTTCCCCGCCTGACGACGACGGCGGGCTCCCCGGGTCCGCACCTCCCGGGGAACCCGACGACGACGTCGGGCACCGGGCTCAGGCGCGCCGCCGGTGTCGCCCCCCGACGAACTGGTGGGCGCCGGCCGCGCCGGCCACGGCCGCCGTCGTGAGCAGGCCGTACCAGAGCGCGTCGCTCCCGCCGCCGGTCGAGCCGTCGCCGGCCGCGACGCCGCCCACGGGAACCACGGCGTCGGTCGACGCAGCGGTGTCGGTGACGGCGGGGGTGTCGGTGGCGGCGGCGGTGTCCGCGTGCTTCGACACCGCCTTCATCGGGCTCGCCGTGGACCCGCTCGCGTAGTGCTGCGACTCGCACGCCGTGCCGTCGTGGTCGGCGTCGAGGCGGTTCGGGTCGCCGTGGTCGCGGTCGAGCACGCGCTGGGCCTGGGCCTGCGAGGTGAAGTCGCCGCAGTCCAGGTCCGTGATCGCCGAACGGCTCGCGGACGCCGACGAGCCCGACGACGCTGCCCTGGTCGCCGTGCCGGTCGTCGTCCTGCTGGCCGTGCCGGCGGCCTTCGTGCCCGAGGTGACCGGCGTCGCCGTCGTCGCCGACGAGCCGCGGTGGGGCAGGTTCTGGCACGCCACCCCGTCGTGGTCGGCGTCGAGGCGGTAGGGGTCGCCCGGGAGCAGCTTGGCCTGCGCGTCCTCCTGGTAGCGGAAGTCCGGACAGTTGTAGTCCACCGCGCTCGGCGCCGCGGCCGCGAGCCCGACGAACGGCCCGGCGCCGAGACCGACGACGGCGGCGCCGGAGAGCACGACCCGTCCGGCGACGGAGTGGACACGACGGTGCGCGCGGTGAGTGGACACGGATCTCCCCCGAGAGATGTGGCGTGGATGCAGCGGCACCTCGAGCCGGCGCCGTGGGGGCTGCCGGGGGCCGCTGTGCCCGGGATGTCGCGGGCGGCGACCGGATCGTTATCGGGGCGGGCGGCGACCACACGATCGGGCGACACCGGGCGCCTCGTTCCGGAGGGGCAACACCGGGAAATCCCCCGAGAGGCCGCCGTCTACAGTCGCCGACGGGCCCGTGCGCAGGCCCGGACGCAACGCGCCGGCGACCACGCAGAGGTCTCGGCCAGGGAGGGAGCGCCGGACATGAAGGGGATCGTGCTGGCGGGGGGCAGCGGGACCCGGCTGCACCCGGTCACCCGAGCGGTGTCCAAGCAGCTGCTGCCCGTCTACGACAAGCCGATGATCTACTACCCGATCTCGGTGCTCATGATCGCCGGGATCCGCGACATCCTGATCATCTCCACCCCGGTCGACCTGCCCGCCTTCCAGCGGCTGCTCGGCGACGGCCACGAGCTCGGCCTGAACTTCAGCTACGCCGAGCAGCCCGAGCCCGAGGGCCTCGCGCAGGCCTTCCTCATCGGCGCCGAGCACATCGGCGACGACACCGCCGCCCTCGTGCTCGGCGACAACATCTTCCACGGCCAGGGCTTCTCGACGATCCTGCAGCACGCCGTGGCCGAGGTGGAGTCCCACAAGGGCGCCACCCTGTTCGGCTACCCCGTCGGCGACCCCGAGCGCTACGGCGTCGGCGAGTCCGACGCCTCCGGGAGGCTGATCTCCATCGAGGAGAAGCCGGCGACGCCGCGCTCCAACCGCGCCATCACCGGGCTCTACCTCTACGACAACGACGTCGTGCGCCTCGCCGGCGAGCTCGAGCCCTCCCCCCGCGGCGAGCTCGAGATCACCGACCTCAACCTGGCCTACATGCACCGCGGTGACGCCCGCCTGGTCGACCTCGGCCGCGGGTTCGCCTGGCTCGACACCGGCACCCACGAATCCCTGCTCGAGGCCGGCCAGTACGTCGCCGTGCTCGAGCACCGCCAGGGCGTGCGCATCGCCTGTCTCGAGGAGATCGCCCTGCGTGAGCACTGGATCTCCCCCGACGACGTCCTCCGGCTCGGCCGGGCCCAGGCCAAGTCCCGCTACGGCGAGTACGTGATGGACGTCGCGCGCCGCGCCGGCGCCACCGGCTGAGGCGGTTCCGCCGGCCCCGGACGGGCAGGTCCCGGCACACGGACACCGCGGAGCACGTCGCCGAGGAGATCCTGCGGGCCGTCGAGACCGGGGTCGACGAGATCGCCCTGCCGCGGGTCGGGTGAGGACGCCTCAGCCGGACTCGGCGACGGCCTTGATGCGCTGCAGCGTCGCCCGCATGTTCGCGCGGTTGGTGCGGCCACGGGCCCACCCGGCGAGCGCCCAGTAGACCTTCGTGCCGAGGCTCGGCGGTAGGCGGAAGGACTCCGTGACGTCGGTGCCGTCCCCGGCCGGCGCGAACCGGTAGAGCCAGGTGTTGACCACGCTCCTGCCGGCGAGCACCTCGAATCCGAACTCCCGGCCCGGCTCGCAGGCGGTGATCCGGCACGTCGTCCAGTACGTCGGGCCCCGGCCGTTGCGCTTGACGTGCCCGCGGAAACGCACCCCGACGGCCGGCCCGGCGGCCCCGTCGAGCCACTCGGCCTCGAAGGTCTCCTCGCTGTAGCGGTGGGTCTGCGTGACGTCGGCGACCAGCTCCCACACCCGCTCGGGGGGCGCCTCGACGTGCTCGGTCACCGCGTCCTGCATCGACTGCTCCTCTGCTGGCCCGGATCGGACGCGACACCGTCCCACGGCCGCGACGATGGGTTCCATGAGCACCGACGACGTCCTCGCCATCCACGCCCTGCTCGCCGACTACGGGCACGTCGTCGACGACCACGACTGGGGCCGCGCCCACGAGGTGTTCGCCGAGGACTTCGTGTTCGAGCGCGGCGACGGGCGCCCCGACCTGCACGGCATCGCCGACGTCGTCGCGACCTTCCGGGGCCGCAACATGTACGCCCACGTCACGACGAACACCACGCTCACCGAGGACGACGACGGCACGGTGCGCGCGCACAGCAAGTTCCTCGGCTTCCCCAACGAGGGGCAACCGGTGACCGGCGACTACCGCGACGTCGTGGTGCGGACACCCGACGGGTGGCGGCTCGCGCGTCGGCACGCGGAGGTGCGGGCCCGGAAGTTCTTCGACTGACGAGGTCCCGGCTCCCCGACCGGCGCCGAGTGGGCCCCCACGGCTGCTCCGGCAACCCTCGAGGTCCACTCGGCAAGACCGCCGGCGCCGAGTGGACGCCCATGGCTGCTGCGGCAACCCTCGAGGTCCACTCGGCGGGATCCGCCCACGGACCGGCGGGCTTATCGTCCGCCGGTGACGTTCCTCGGGATCGACATCGGGACCTCGTCGTCGAAGGGCGTGCTGGTCGACGAGGACGGCACCGTCATCGCCCGCGCCGAGGTCGAGCACGCGACGTCGTCCCCCCACCCCGGCTGGGTCGAGCACGACGCCGAGGGCGTCTGGTGGGCGGACTTCCTCGCGATCACCCGGGAGCTCCTGGCCTCCCGCGAACCGCCCGACGCGGTCGGGGTCTCCGGGATCGGGCCGGTCCTGCTGCCCGCCGACGCCCACGGGACGCCGCTGCGCCCGGCGATCCTCTACGGCGTCGACACCCGGGCGACCCCCGAGATCGCCGAGCTGACCGACGAGCTCGGGGCCGAGCGCATCCTCGAGCGCGCCGGCACGCCGCTCTCGAGCCAGGCCGTCGGGCCGAAGTGGCGGTGGCTCGCGCGCCACGAGCCCGACGTCTGGGACGCGACCCGGCTCTTCCTCATGGCGAGCTCGTTCCTCGTCCACCGGCTGACCGGCGAGTACGTCCTCGATCACCACTCCGCGAGCCAGTGCGACCCGATGTACGACCTCGACGCCGCCGACTGGGCGTACGACTGGGCCGAGCTGGTCGCGCCGGGCCTGGTGCTGCCGCGCCTCGCGTGGCCGACCGAGATCGCCGGCACGGTCACGAAGGAGGCCGCGGCCGTCACCGGTCTCCGCTCCGGCACCCCGGTCACCGCCGGCACGATCGACGCCTGGGCGGAGTCGGTGAGCGCCGGGGTCCGCGACGCCGGCGACACGATGGTCATGTACGGCACGACGATGTTCCTGGTGCAGGTCACGGACACCCCCGCGCGGCACCCGAACCTGTGGTCGACCTGCGGCGTCTCCCCCGGCTCGACCACCACGGCCGCCGGGATGGCCACCTCCGGGGCCATCACCGCCTGGCTGCGCGACCTCACCGGGCGCGGGTACGACGAGCTCGTCGAGGCCGCCGCGGACGTCCCGGCCGGCAGCCGCGGGCTCCTGCTCCTGCCCTACTTCGCCGGGGAACGGACACCGATCTTCGATCCGGACGCCCGCGGCGTCGTCGTCGGGCTGACGACGGCCCACGGCCGCGCCGAGCTCTACCGCGCCGCGCTCGAGGGCATCGCCCACGGCGTCCGTCA
>JAICLN010000316.1 GCA_025925615.1 Actinomycetospora sp.
CCGGGTCCTCCGGGTCGTCCGGGTCGTCCGGGAGCGGCGCGGCGGCGCGGGGACGCGGCTCGCGGGCCGTCCCCGACCAGCGCGGACCCGACCAGCGCGGACGCGAGCAGCACGGCAAGGACGAGCAGCCCCGGGACCAGCGGGCACCGGAGCGGCGCCCGCGCGACGGCGGCCGGGCCTCCGCCCGGAACCGCCCCGAGCCGGCCCGCCCCGACTCGCCGCGGCCCGAGACCCGGCCGGACTCCTCGCGCACCGATCCCGGGCGCGACGACGGCGGTGGGGACGACCCGGAGCGGAGCCGGGCCCGCCCCCGGGGACGCACGCACCCGATCGTCCCGTCGTGGGAGGACGTCCTGCTCGGGGTGCGCTCGCCGCGCTCCTGACCCGGCGTTCGGTCAGCCGGCGGGGACGCCCCGCACGGCCACCACGAGCAGCGGCAGCACCGCCACCCCCATCCCCGCGAAGGCGCCCCACACCGCCCACCGCCACGCCGGGACCCGGCGGTTCAACCACAGGGCGGGCACCAGCCCGGCGGCGACCACGAGGTCGATGAGCAGCCCGACGAAGCCGAGCCCCGCCACCATCGGCAGGGCGAGCGTGAGGTTCACCAGCAGCACGAGCCCCGCGACGAGGGCCGCCAGCGTGAGCCCGGTGGCCCACGGGGTCGGCTCGTCGAAGACGGTCGACACCTGGCCGCGCCCCCGCCGCGGCAGCGCCACCTCCGGCACCCGCGTCACCGTTCCCACCGCGCGCAACGGAACGCGGACGCCCGTGACCGGGTCGCAGTAGTCCACCGGTCGGCCCAGGGCCACCGAGACCCGCGCCGCCAGGTGCCGGCCCGTCCGGCTCACCCGGACCGCGTCCACGGCTCGGGGGGCGGAGCCCGACCGCGCGACGGCGTCCGCCGCCCGGGCCCACTCGTCGAGCAGCTCGACGAGCCCGGCGGACAGGTCGGTCCCGGGCGTGTACGCACCCCACCCGACGACCGCACCGTCGTCCTCACCCACCGGGTGGCCACCGACGAGGGCCCGCCCGCCGACCGCCGCGACCTCGAGGACCGTCACGACACCCCGACCGACACGGCGTGGAAAGCGACGGCCGCCGCCGTCGCGACGTTGAGCGAGTCGACGCCCTCCGCCATCGGGATGCGCACCCGGTGGTCGGTCAGCGCGAGGGCCTCGTCGCCGAGCCCGGGCCCCTCGGCCCCGAGCAGCAGCGCCAGCCGGTCGACGTCCGCGAGCGCGCCCGGGGTCACGTCCCCGGAGGGGGTGAGGGCGGCGAGCACGAACCCCGCCCGGCGCAGGGCCGCCTCCAGCAGGGACCACTCCCCGGCGAGGAACGGCACCCGCAGCACGTGGCCCATCGACACCCGGACGCTGCGCCGGTAGAGCGGGTCGGCACAGCCGGGCGCGAGCAGGACGGCGTCGACGCCCAGCGCGGCGGCGTTGCGGAACAGGGCGCCGAGGTTCTCGTGGTCGTTCACCGCCTCCAGCACGGCCACCCGGCGCGATCGGGCGAGGAGGCCGTCCAGGTCGGGTGCCGGGGCCCGGTCGGCGCTGGCGAGCACACCACGGTTGAGGTGGAACCCGACGACCGTGGCCATCGTCTTGGCGTCGGCGACGAAGGCCGGGACGTCGAGGGCCGCGAGCTCGCCCCCGAGCTCCTCGATCCGGCGTGGGACACCCAACAGGGCCCGCGGCGGATACGGGGAGTCGAGCAGGCGCCGCACCACCACCGTGCCCTCGGCGAGGACGAGGCCCCGCCCGCCGGGCCGGTCCGGGCGACGATCCGCGCGCGCGAGGTCCCGGAAGTCGTCCAGGCGGGCGGCGTCGGTCCCCGCGCCTCCGGTGAGGGCGGGCCCCGCCAGCTCCACGATCCGCGCCACGTTCCGCATCGTTCCAGACACGATCTCCCCGCCCCGGCGACACCGTGGGCCGGCTGCTCACGACGCGGGTGTGCCCGGGTCACGGTGGGGGCATGCCCTGCGGCAGGGGCACCGCCGACGCGGCGCGGGGCCCCGCGTGATCGGACCCGCCGCCGCTGGACCCTGACGGCGCGGTCACCGGCTGCCAGGATGGAGGCCGAACCACGCAGCGGAACCCGACCGGACGGGCGGGGCCGGCCGCGGGGCACGGGAGGCGAAGACGTGAGCGAGATGCGGGTGGTCGGCGTGCTGGCCGTCGACGACGCGGCACAGCAACCGGCGTCGGAGACGAACCGGCACCCCGTGGTGCTCCTGCAGGAGACCCAGGGGAAGCGCTGCCTGCAGATCTGGATCGGGCTGGCCGAGGCCGAGGCGATCGCCCTCGAGCAGCAGGGCCGGCTCCCCGAGCGGCCACTGACCCACGTGCTCATCGCGGACGTGGTGTCCGCCCTCGGGCGCACCCTGGAGCGGATCGAGATCACCGAGGTGCGGGGCGGCACGTTCTACGCGGACCTGGTGTTCGACCGGGGGCTGCGGGTCTCCGCCCGGCCCAGCGACTCGATCGCGATCGCGCTGCACGTGGACGTGCCGATCCACGCGACGGAGGCCGTCCTCGCCGAGGCCGGGGTGCTGGTCGACGACGACGAGTCCGGCGAGGAGGGCGGCTCGCCGGTCCCCGACGAGGAGGAGGTCGACCGGTTCCGGGCCTTCCTCGACAACGTCTCGCCGGAGGATTTCGGGCGCGGCGGCTGAGACAGAAAGCCCTCCCGTGTGCGGTCACTGCATCTGCATGTGCGCCCAACGGTACGTCATGATCGACAGGCTCCGCTGAACGGCGGCTATGACGAGGCGAACGGTTCTGTCCCCTGGTGTGTGACACACGGCTGTGTCACCGTGAAGCGGGTCGTCGGGGGAAGCGCAGTCCCCGCTCGCCGTCGGTTCACCTCGGCGGAGCGGGTCGAGAGAGGGAGCCGGGCACTGATGGGGCCGACCGCCGTACCGACCAGCTCGGCGCACGTTCCGAACGACTCCCCGGGGGTCTGGCCTCCGCGCGGCGTCCTGGTCGGCAGCCCACCTCGTGACCGTCGGGGGCCGGGAGGCGGGACCCGACCCTGATGGGCCGGGTCGTCACCCGCACCGACCTGTCCGACCGCGAGCTCTACCGCACGAAGGTCCGCCGCTGCCTCGACGCGCTGCGTCGGATGGTCCGCGAGGACCGCTTCGCGGTCGACGAGCTCCGGACCGGGGTCGAACTGGAGCTCGCACTGGTCGACCAGGCCATGGAGCCGGCGATGCTCAACCACGCCGTGCTCGACCGGTCGGCCTCGGACCTGCTCACCACCGAGCTCGGGCGCTGGAACCTCGAGATCAACCTGCCGCCCCGGACCCTGCCCGGGACGGCCGCCTGCCAGCTCGAGAACGACGTCGTGTCCGCCATCGCCGGTGCCCGCCGGTCCGCGGCCGTCGTCGGGGCCACCCCGGTGACGATCGGCATCCTCCCGACCCTGGGCGCCGAGCACCTCGACTCCGACCAGCTGACCGACGACCCGCGCTACGACCTGCTCAACCGCCAGATGGTCGACGCCCGCGGCGAGCCGTTCCGGCTGGACATCACCGCGCCCTCCGGGGAGCGGGACGAGCACCTCGTGCTCGACGTCGACTCGATCGCCCCCGAGGCCGCCTGCACGTCCCTGCAGCTGCACCTGCAGCTCACGCCGGAGACGTTCCCGGCGCACTGGAACGCCGCCCAGGCCGTCGCCGGGGTCCAGGTCGCGCTCGCCGCGAACTCACCGTTCCTGCTCGGGCACCGGCTCTGGGCCGAGACGCGGGTGCCGCTGTTCGAGCAGGCCGTGGACGTCCGGCCCGTCGAGCTGCGCAACCAGGGCGTCCGCCCGCGGGTGTGGTTCGGCGACCGCTGGGCCTCCTCGGTGACCGACCTGTTCGAGGAGAACATCCGCTACTTCCCGGCGCTCCTGCCGATCGTCGACGACGAGGATCCCCTCGCGGCCCTCGACGCCGGCCGGGCGCCCGGGCTGCAGGAGCTGCGCCTGCACTCGGGCACCGTCTGGCGGTGGAACCGACCGGTCTACGACGTCGCCGACGGCGTCGCGCACCTGCGGTTGGAGAACCGGGTGCTGCCCGCCGGGCCGACCGCCATCGACGCGGTGGCCAACGCGCTCTTCTTCTACGGCCTGGTGCGGGCCCTCGTCGCGCTCGAGCACCCGCCGTGGCGCTCGATGACCTTCGAGGCCGCGCACGACAACTTCGTCGCCGGCGCGCGGCACGGGCTCGACGCGGAGCTCTTCTGGCCGGGCGCGGCCACCGTCGGGGTCGACCGGCTCGTGCTCGACCGCCTGCTCCCGCTGGCGCGCGAGGGCCTGCGCGCCTGGGACGTCGAGCCCTCGGTCTCCGACCGCTACCTCTCGATCATCGAGGCGCGGTGCCGGACCGGGTGCACCGGCGCGTCGTGGCAGACGCAGATGGTGGCGGCGCTCGAGAAGAACGGCTGCCCGCGGCCCGTCGCGATGCGGCGGATGCTGGAGCGCTACGTGGTGCACATGAGCGCCAACGTCCCCGTCCACACCTGGCCGGTGATGGAGTAGGCCCCGATCATGCCGGCGCGGGTGTGCGCCGGGCCTGCAGGGTCAGGAGGCCCGCCGCGACGACGACCGTCGCGA
>JAICLN010000017.1 GCA_025925615.1 Actinomycetospora sp.
GACGTCGTCGGGGTCGACTGGCGGGTGCCGCTCGACGAGGCCGCGCGCCGCGTCGGGGCCGGTCGGGGGCTGCAGGGCAACCTCGATCCCGCCGTGCTGTTCGCCGGCCCCGAGGTCGTCGACCGCGAGGTCCGGCGGATCGTCGACGAGGGCCGGGCGGCGCCCGGCCACGTGTTCAACCTCGGGCACGGCGTGCTGCCCGAGACCGATCCCGACGCGCTGGCCCGCGTCGTCGACCTGGTCCACGCCCTCCCCGTCGACTGATGGGCCCGCCGACTGATGGGCACGGTCACGTGAGCGGCGCGGGTACGGCGCCGCGGGTGGTCGTCGTCGGCGGCGGGGTCAGCGGGCTCGCCGCGGCGCACCGCCTGCGCACCCGGCTCGGGGACGCCGCGCAGATCACCGTGCTGGAGTCCGCCCGGGTGCTCGGGGGCAAGCTCGCCGCGATCGACCTCGCGGGCGTGCGGGTCGACGTCGGGGCCGAGGCCTTCCTGGCGCGCCGCCCGGAGGCCGCGGAGCGGCTGGCCGAGCTCGGGCTGGCCGACGAGATCGTGCACCCGTCGGCCGCGTCGTCGGCCATCCGCGCCGGCGGCGCCACCCACGCCATGCCGCGCCGCACCGTCATGGGCGTGCCCGCCGACCCGCCCGCGGTCGCCGACCTCCTCTCACCGGCCGGGCGGGCCGCGCTCGCGGCCGAGGACGACCGGGGCCCGCTGCGCTGGGACGGCGACGACTCGGTGGGCGGGCTGGTGCGGGCCCGGCTCGGCGACGAGGTGGCCGACCGGCTCGTCGACCCGCTGCTCGGCGGCGTGTACTCCGGGCGGGCCGACGCGCTGGGCGTCCGGGCCACGGTGCCCGCGCTGGCCGAGGCGCTCGACCACGGAGCGCCCTCGCTGGGTGCCGCCGCCGCGGCGGCACTCGTTACGGCTCCCGCTGCCGCACCGCCGGCGTCGTCACCCGCCCACCCGACCGCCCCCGCCCCGGTGTTCGGCACCCTGCGCACCGGGCTGGCCGACCTCCCGCCCGCGCTGGCCGTCGCCGCCCGCGCCGACGTGCGCCTCGCCCGGACCGTCACCGCGCTCGCCCGCACGCCGGACGGCTGGCGCCTGACGGTCGCGGGCCCGGCCGGGGAGGAGGGGTACGAGGCCGACGCGGTGGTGCTCGCCGTCCCCGCCCCGGGCCTGCGTCGCCTGCTCGCCGACGTCGCCCCCGACGCCGCCCGGGGCGCGGCGGGCATCGAGCTCGCCTCCAGCGCCGTCGTCGCGCTCGCCGTCCCGACGGGCACGGATCTCGGCGGGCGGTCCGGGGTCCTCGTCGCGTCCGGGGAGCACCGCCCGGACGGGACGCCGTGGACGATCAAGGCGGTGACGGTCTCGTCGGTCAAGTGGCCGCACCTGGCTTCCGACGAGGCCCTGGTGCTCCGGGCGTCGATCGGGCGCTTCGGGGACACGACGGCGCTGAACCGGGACGACGACGAGCTGGTGGCCGCGGCGCGCGGGGACCTCGCCGCGCTTCTCGGGGTGGACGCCGAGCCGCTGGAGACCGTCGTGGCGCGCGGGGGCGGTGGGCTGCCGCAGTACGGGGTCGGGCACGGCGGCCGGGTCGCGGCGATCGAGCAGGGGGTCGCGGCCGTGCCGGGCCTCGCGGTGGCCGGCGCCGCACTGCACGGCGTCGGCGTCCCGGCCTGCCTGGCCACGGGCGACGCGGCCGCCGAGCGCGTGGTCGCCCACCTCGCCTCCGCCCGTGCCGCACGAGGGGAACCCTCGGTCCGCTAGAGCGACCGGATCCTCCCCTTGCGGGCGTATCGCTGCCGGACGGGCGCCTCCCCGGGCGCCGCGGCCGGGCCGCCCGCCGTGGCACCATGGCGGGGTGGCCAGGCTGAACTACGACGAGCTGAACTCCACGATCCGCTACGCGATGTGGTCGGTCTTCCGCACCGACCAGGCGCGCCTGCCCGACGACCGCCGCGCGGCCGCCGAGGAGTTCGCCGCCGCGGTCGACGAGCAGGAGGCCAAGGGCGTCGTCGTGCGCGGGGTCTACGACCTCGCCGGCATGCGGGCCGACGCGGACTGGCTCGTCTGGACCCACGCTCCCGACGTCGAGGCGCTGCAGTCCGCGTACACCGCGCTGCGGCGGACCGCGCTCGGACGGGCGTCCACCCCGGTCTGGTCGAGCACCGCGCTGCACCGCCAGGCGGAGTTCAACAAGAGCCACGTCCCGGCGTTCATCGCGGGGGAGGAGCCCAAGGGCTACCTCTGCCTCTACCCGTTCGTCCGCTCGCTGGACTGGTACCTGCTGCCCGACGAGGACCGGCGGGGGATGCTCGCCGACCACGGCAAGGCGGCCCGCGGCTACGCCGACGTCCGCGCGAACACCGTGCCCGCGTTCGCCCTCGGCGACTACGAGTGGATCCTGGCCTTCGAGTCCGACCAGCTCGACCGCATCGTCGACCTCATGCGCGACCTGCGGGCCACCGAGGCCCGCCGTCACGTCCGGCAGGAGGTCCCGTTCTTCACGGGCCCCCGGGTCGAGCCGGGCGCGCTGCTCGCGTTCTCGGCGTGACGGGCGGGCCGGAGGGGCTCAGGCCTGCTTCGGCTCCAGGGTGAGGGAGACCGAGTTCATGCAGTACCGGTCGTCGGTCGGGGTGCCGTAGCCCTCGCCGTGGAAGACGTGCCCGAGGTGGGAGTGGCACGTCCCGCACAGGGCCTCGACGCGCGTCATGCCCATCGAGCGGTCCTCGCGCAGGACGACGTTGTCGTCCCCGGAGGGGGCGTAGAACGACGGCCACCCGCAGTGGGAGGCGAACTTCGTGTCCGAGCGGAAGAGCTCCGCGCCGCACGCGCGGCAGTGGTAGACGCCCTCGGTGAACGTCTCGTCGTACTCCCCGGTGAACGGGCGCTCGGTGCCCGCTTCCCGCAGGACGTGGTACTCCTCGGGCGAGAGCTGCTCACGCCACTCGGCGTCCGACTTCTCGACCTTGGGCTTGCCGATCGCACTGCTCATGCGTCCAGGCTAATACGGATCGCGCGCAACCGGCCCGGGCCGGAAGACGCCGCTCAGGAGAGCCAGGTACCGAGCACCGTCTCGAGCACGCCGAAGATCACGTAGCCGGTCCCGGCGAGCACCAGGACCACGAGCAGCCAGGCCGCCCAGCGCGTGGCGCCGCCGACCCGGTTGGCCGACTCGGCGAAGTCCCGCACCCCGGACAGCTCGCCCTCGACGGTGTACATCGGCCGCACCCGCTCCATGCGGTCCAGGTGCTCGGCGAACGCGCGGGCCTCCGGGTCGTCCGGGTCGAGCCCGACCAGGTCGTCCTGGAAGCGACGCGCCGGGTCGGGTCGGCCGGCTCCCGCTGCGGCACCCCAGGTCATGGCGGCCACGGTAGCCTTCCGCGCTGTGGCCCGATCGCCTGCGGTGGAGCTCGAGGTGGGCGGGCGCGCGGTGCGCGTGTCCAACCCGGACAAGATCTATTTCCCGGAGCGGGAGATCACCAAGCGGCAGGTGGTCGAGCACTACATCGCCGTCGGCGAGCCGCTGCTCGGGGTCCTGCGCGACCGCCCGACGCACCTGCGGCGCTACGTCGACGGCGTGACGGGCGAATGGTTCTACGCCAAGCGCCTCCCCAAGGGCGCCCCCGACTACGTCGAGACGGTGCAGGTCCGCTTCCCGTCCGGCCGGCCCGCGGACGTGCTGTGCCCGACGGAGCCCGCGGTGCTCGCGTGGGCGGCCAACCTCGGCACCTTCGACTTCCACCCCTGGCCGGTCCGGCGCCCCGACGTGGACGCCCCGGACGAGCTGCGCATCGACCTCGACCCGCAGCCGGGCACGGACTTCGCCGACGCCGCCCGCGTGGCCGCGACGCTGCGCGAGGTGCTCACCGAGGCCGGCCTCACGGGCTGGCCGAAGACCTCGGGCGGGCGCGGCATCCACGTCATGGTCCCGATCCGGGCCGAGTGGGACTTCGTCGCGGTCCGGCGCTGCGTCATCGCGATCGGGCGCGAGGTGTGCCGGCGGATGCCCTCGCAGGCCACCGTCGACTGGTGGAAGGAGGAACGCGGCGAGCGGGTGTTCCTCGACTTCAACCAGGCCGCCCGGGACCGGACCATCGCCTCGGCGTGGTCGGTGCGGGGCACCCCGCGCGCCACGGTGTCCTTCCCGCTGCGCTGGGCGGAGCTGGGAGACGCCGAGCCCGACGACTTCGACGTGCTGACCGTGGCCGGGCTGCTGGCCGAGCGCGGCGACGCCCACGCGGGCCTGCACGACGAGCCCGCCGGGCTGGAGACCGCCCTGGAGTGGGTGGAGCGCGACCAGCGCGACCACGGGCTGGGGGACATGCCCTACCCGCCGGAGTACCCGAAGATGCCGGGCGAGCCGAAGCGGGTCCAGCCCAGCAAGGCCCGCGCGGACACCACGGGCAAGACCGTCTGAGGGGGACAGGGTGAGCGGTCCGACGGTGTTGGTGGCCGGGGCGAGCATCGCGGGTCCGGCGCTGGCCCACTGGCTGCACCGGCGGGGGGCCGAGGTCACCGTGGTGGAGCGGGCTCCCGGTCTGCGTCCCGGTGGGCAGGCGGTGGACGCGCGCGGGGTGGCCAGGGAGGTCATCCGGCGCATGGGGCTGGACGCGGCGGTGCGCGCGGCCTGCACCGACACCGCCGGCGCGCACACGGTGGACGTGGACGGGAACGTGCTGGAGACCCACCGTGCGGACGACCACGGCGGCGACGGGTACATCGCGGAGATCGAGATCCTGCGCGGGGACCTGTCCGAGGTGCTCCACGACGACACCCGGGACGGCGTCGAGTACGTCTTCGGTGACCGGATCGCGGAGCTCACGCAGGACGCGGACGGGGTCGACGTGGCCTTCGCCGGCGGCGACCGGCGGCGGTTCGACCTCGTGGTCGGCGCGGACGGGCTGCACTCGGCGCTGCGGGGGACGGTCTTCGGGCCGCACGAGCGGTTCGTCCGCCATCTCGGTCTCGTGCTCGCCTTCTACAGCGTGCCCAACGAGTTCGGGCTGGACCGCTGGCTGCTCGAGTACCAGGACCAGGCCTCCGGGCGCTCCGCGCTCCTGCGGCCCATCCAGGACGCCACCCGGGCGATGGCGATGTTCTCCTTCCCGGCGGCCGAGTTCGACGTCGACCACCGCGACATCCCGGCCCAGAAGCGCCTGCTGCACGACCGGATGGCCGGCCTGGGCTGGTTGAGCCCGCGCCTCCTCGCCCAGATGGACGACTCCCCGGACTTCTACCTCGACCAGGTCGCCCAGGTGGTGATGGACCGCTGGTCCAGCGGTCGGGTGGGGCTGCTCGGGGACGCGGCGTTCAGTTCGTCGCCGATGTCCGGGCAGGGCACCGGGCTGGCCCTCGTCGGGGCGTACCTGCTGGCCGGGGAGCTGGCCGCCTCCGGGTGGGACCCGGCGGTCGGGTTCGCCGCCTACGAGGGGCGGATGCGGTCGTTCGTCGAGGCCAACCAGGAGATCGGCCGGATGCACGTCGCGATCCTCGAGGCGCCCGCGCCGGACGCCGAGCCCGCCCCGGAGCCCGACATGGAGGCGCTCACCGAGCTGGTCGAGCGTGCGATCAACGGGGTCGAGCTACCCGACTACGCCGGGGTGCCGGACTCCGGGGTGAGGGCGGCGGCGGGCACGCCGGGCGGTCCGGCCTGACGGCACGGTTCCGGGGACGCCGTACCCCGGTCGCCTCACCACGCGTTGACGGTGCGGGCCGAGCGCGTCGCGTCTGCGCGTCCTCGGGCCAGGAGGTCACATGGGACGCCACCGCAATCCCCGCGACGTCGTCGCCGACGATCCCGCCCCGTCGGCGGAGTCCCCGGTCGGCGGGCTCCCGCGCCCGCGCGGGGCGGGCACCCACAGCGTCGCGCGGGCCGAGGCCGACACCGCCGTGATCGACCTGCGGCTCGTGCACGCCCGCCGTCGCGCGAACCAGGTCGCCCTGGCCGGCGACATCGCGCCGCGCGCCGCGTCCGCGACGGACATTCCGCCACAGCGGCACCGTCACCGGTCCTCGACACGCCGGACACGGACGGCGCCGGGACGCCACTGCCGTTAGGCGGTGCGGCCCCGCCCGACGGCCTCGGTGATGGCCGTGACCGCCCGGCTGATGTCCTCCGGCGTGGTCGACCAGTTCGACACCGACAGGCGGATCGCCGGCCGGTCCAGCCACGTCGTGCCGCCGACCCAGCAGGTGCCGTCCCGCTGCACGCGCTCGACGACGGCCGCCGTGTCCACGTCGCCGAGGGCGTCGACGCGGAAGAGGACCTGGTTCAGCACGACGTCGTTGAGCACCCGGATCTGCGGGCCGCGGGCGAGCTCCGCCGCGGCCTGGCGGGCCAGGGCGCAGCACCGGTCGACCAGCTCCGCGACGCCGCGGCGGCCGAGGGAGCGGAGCGCGGCGTACACCGGCAGCGCCCGCGCCCGCCGTGACGACTCCGGGGTGACGGCGGACGGGTCGCGGCTGCCGACGGCGAGGTAGGAGGCGCTGACGGCCAGGGCCGCCGTGGCCGCCCCCGGATCGCGGACGATCGCCATGCCGCAGTCGTAGGGCACGTTGAGCCACTTGTGCCCGTCGACCGCCCACGAGTCGGCGAGCTCGACCCCGGCGACCGACCCCCGGCGCTCCGGGCTCGCCGCGGCCCACAGGCCGAAGGCGCCGTCGACGTGCAGCCACGCCCGGTCCCGGGCGCGGACCACGTCGGCGATCTCGGCGAGCGGGTCGACGGCGCCGGTGTTGACCTCGCCGGCCTGGGCGCACACCAGCACCGGGCCCTCGACGGCGGCGAGTGCCGTGCGCAGCGCGTCCGGGCGCATCCGGCCCTGGTCGTCGGCGGGGACGCGGCGAGCGCGGCGCGACCCGAGCCCGAGCAGTCGCAGTGCCTGGACGAGGGTGGAGTGGGCGTGCCCGCCGATGAGCACGGTCGGGACCGGGGCCCCCGCCAGCCCGTCGGCCTCGACGTCCCACCCTTCCCCGGCCAGCAGCGCGTGGCGGGCCGCGGCCAGGCAGGAGAAGTTCGCCATCTGTCCGCCGGTCACGAACCCGACCGCGGCACCGGCCGGCAGCCCCAGGAGCTCGAGCACCCAGGCCGCGGCGGTCTCCTCCACCACCGCGGCCGCGGGGGACATGACCGTGGCGGCGGGGTTCTGGTCGAACGCCGACACCAGCCAGTCCGCCGCCATGGCCACGGGCAGGGTCCCGCCGGTGACGAATCCGAAGTACCGGGGACCGCCCGTCGCGACGAGGCCCGGCTCCACCGCCGCCGCGAGCCGGTCGATCACCGTCACGGGGTCGACGCCCTCGTCGGGCAGTGTCGTGTCGAGCCGGGCCCGCAGCTCCTCCGCCCCGACCGGCGCACCCACCGGCCGGTCCGGGAGCGATCGCAACCAGGAACGAGCCAGCTCGAGGGCCTCCGCCAGGACGTCGTCGCGCTCCATCGCGGCGACGGTAGCCCCTGACCGGGAGCCCGTATTGGTCCGTTCGTGGTGGCCAACGAGCCGTTGTGACTACAGACCGCAGCTCCTCGTGGAGCTACCTTCCTCCATGGGGGCATCCCGCCTGCGATCCAGGCACGGAGAGCCCGCCGTCCGGCGGTCGGGCTGCCGGACCGTGAGGGACCAGGGGGTCAGTCATGTGGATCATTCCTCCGCTCCTGCCCGGGGCGAGCCGCGCCGACCGGGAGTGGCACCGCCGCGAGGTGGCCGCCACCGAACGCGAGCTCAAGGACGTCTGGACCAACGTCTGCCTGGTCACCCATCTCGCCCAGGTGATCCCGGCCCCCGGCGCGATCCTCCAGACGCCCGTGATCCGCTCGATCACCCTCGACTCCGTCCCCGCGCGCTTCACGGTGAAGCTGCGTGCCGGGCAACTGCCGATCGACTTCGCGAAGCGGTCCGAACGCCTCGCGGCGGCCTTCAAGGTCCCGGACGTCGAGGTCGCGACGCTGACCGAGGACAACCAGTGGATCTCGATCCGGCTCATGGAGCCGTACTGGATCGAGTGGCCCGACGAGTACGTCCTCGAGGGTCCGCGCGAGGAGCCCCGGCCGGTGGCGGCCGGCGACCACCCGACGATCCAGCTCGAGGGCGTCGCCGACCCGGCACCGGCACCGGCACCGGAGCGCGTCACCGCGTTCGGTTCCGTCCTCCGGTTCCTCGGGGACTTCTGGCGGCTCCCGGAGCCGGGGCCGGCGGCCCCTCCCGCCTGACGGCGCGAACTCGTCGGCGGGCACGTGTCGAACGACGCCGGGCCTGTTCGTGGTGTGGGTGAGAGACCGGCACCGGGCCGGCCGACCACGCACCGGAGGTCCCCATGACCGCCACGTACACCTTCGACGTCTTCTCCAGCCTCGACGGCTACGGCTCCTACGGCGGCGACGGCGACTGGGGCGGCTACTGGGGCAAACAGGGCCCCGAGCTGCTCGACCACCGTCTCGCCTCGTTCGACGAGCAGCACCGGATGGTCTTCGGGGCCACCACCTTCCGGTCGTTCGTGGAGATGCTGGCCGAGAGCACCGAGGCCTCCGACGTACGGGACCCGTGGGTCACGCGGATGCGGGGCATGCCGACCACGGTCGTCTCGTCGACGCTGGAGGGCCCCCTCGACTGGCCGGACGCGACCGTCGTGCGCGGCGACGCGGTCGAGATCGTCCGGCGGCTCAAGGAGGAGTCCGACGTGCCGTTGCGCTCGCACGGCAGCCTGTCGCTGAACTGGGCGCTCCTGGCCGCCGGCCTGGTCGACCGCCTGCAGGTGACGGTGTTCCCCGTGCTCACGGGGAGGAGCGGTGAGGGCCCGGTGTTCGGCGGCGCCGACGACTTCGACCTCGAGCTGCTCGAGCACCGGACGCTCGACGGCCACATCCAGGAGCTCGTGTACCGCCCCACCCTGCACGTCAGCCGGGCGTGACCGGGAGGACGTCGTCGGGCCGCCAGGTGCGGCCGTCCTTGTCCACGTAGCGGACCCGCATCACGGGACCGTCCAGGTCGAGGACGGCGAAGCCGGGCATGCGCCAGGTCAGGCCCTCGGGGTCGGTGAAGGTGGCGTCGAACTCCCCCGGGTGCGGGTGCTCGGACGGCGTCTCGAGGATGGCGCCGTGGCCCATGCAGGTCGCGTAGCCGATACCGGAGTGGGCTCCGTACGCGATCAGCTTGTGCTCGTGGCCCCAGAGCCACCCGGTGAGCCGCCCGGCGTCGCGCAGGGCCCTCGTGCGGGCGAGGAGGTTGCCGATGGGCTCGACCCCGTGCTCGCCGTGGGTGATCGGCTGGTGGTGGCTGAACAGCACCGTGCGCCGGTCGCGACGGGCCTGCACGTGGCGGGAGATCCAGCGGATCTGGCGCGGGCTCAGGTGGCCCGCTCCGCCGCGGGGGTCGCGCAGCCGGAACTTCCAGCTGGTGTCCACGCCGATCAGCGACCAGTGGCGGTTGGCCAGCAGGAACTCGGTGGTGACCGCGCCGCGGGTGGTGCGCTGCGCGGCGAAGCGCGGATCGGTGAGGACGACCTGGGTGAGGCCCCGCCCGGCGGAGTACATGTCGTGGTTGCCGTTGAGGCACCACGACCGCTGCCCGTCCCCGGGCGCGACGGGCCAGTGGTCCAGGAAGCGGGAGCGGGCCTCGGCGCGGGTCCCCGCGTAGTACACGTCGCCGAGGTGGACGACGTGGACCTGGCGGTCACCGGCGTCCGTGATCGCCTCCCGCATCCGGGTGGCGACCTCGATGGCGAGGCCCTCGCCGGTTCCCCAGTCCCCGACGACGACGATCCGGGCGTCGTCCGCGAGCGGGTGCTGTGCCGGCTCTCCGGCCGGCAGCCGGAAGAGCACCCGCCGCAGCAGGTGCACCGGCAGGGACCGCAGGAAGCCCACCACGAATCCGCGGTCGATCCCACGGCCCTCGCTGAACGGCTCCACCGAGCGGGAGCCCATCGGCTGCGGCGCCTCGGCGGTGCGCAGGTGCTCGGGATGCTCGCGGTCGAGGTGCTCCTCGTGCTCGGCCTGGAACAGGGAGAGCAGCATGTCGCGCGGGACGTAGGCCTTGCGGTCCGCCTGGCTGGGCACGTCCGACGCGGTCTTCTGCTCGGCCCGCACCGCCCGGCGCAGCAACAGGCTGCCGAGTCCGAGGAGGGGATCGACGGCCGTCCGCCAGCGCGGGGTGTGCGCGAGCAGGCGCGACGTCCTCGCCAGCACCGTGGACTTGTCCACCGAGTCGTCGATCATCCGCGGATTGTCCCCGTCCCGGCGCGGGATCAGTGCGTCAGCGCGCCGGACAGCACGGTGTCCAGCACGGCGGCGAGCTCGGAGTCCAGGCGCAGGGACGACGGCGGGGCATGGACCCAGCGCACGACCGCGGAGTAGTAGCCCAGGGCGAGCAGCCGCCCGACCTGCGCGGCGTCGGTGCTCGGGCGCAGCGGTTCCCCGCTCGCGATGATCAGGTCGGTGAGGTCCTGGCCCAGGGTGTGGCCCCGGAAGACGTCGTTGGCCTTGAGCGAGAGCGTCATCAGCGCAGTGGTCTCGGTCCGCGTCTCGGCGTTCACGGCGGCGAGCGCGGTGAAGTACCGCTCGAGGACCTCGCGCAGCGAGCTCGCCGTCAGGTCCGTGTCCTCGATCGCGCCGGCGGCCCGCTGCCGGCGCCGCAGCGCCCACTCCTCGAGGAAGAGCGCCTTGCGCGGGAAGTGGTTGAACACCGTCGTCCGCGCCAGGTCGGCCCGGACCGCGATGTCGTCCATCGACGTCTCGTCGAAGCCCCGCTGGACGAACAGCTCGATGGCGGCCGCGTAGACGCGGTCCCGGCGCTCGTGGCGCTTCCGGGTGCGGGTGCTGATGGCCGGGAGCTCGGCCACGCCCGACGCGACGACCTGCGGATCCATCCGGATCAGTAGAGCACACCGGCGGAATCCGCACCCGAGTCTTGATTCGCGTCACATCGGCCCGTAGCGTCCCGCCACGAACTTGTACTCGGGTGCGGATTCGTGGTCGCTCGACGAGGAGGCCGCCGTGAAGTGGGTGACGTACGACGCGGGCGACGGGCCGCGCACCGGACTGCTCGCCGACGGCGGGGTCCACGGCCTCGCGGCCGGCGTCACGCTCGTCTCGCTGCTCGGTGACGACGGCGAGGCACTGGCCGACGCCGCGGCGACCGCCCGGCGGGACCCCGCCGAGGTCCGGTCCCCCGACGAGGTGCGGCTCCTCGCGCCGATCCCGCGACCGCCGTCGATCCGCGACGGGCTGTCCTTCCTCGACCACCTGCGCGGCTGCTACCGCGCCCTCGGGCGGCCCCCGGAACTGCACCCGGCGTGGTCGCAGGCGCCGGCGTTCTACTTCGGCAACCCGGCCGCGGTCATCGGGCCGCACGACGACGTCGCGATCGCCCCGGGCTCGCGGATGTTCGACCTCGAGCTCGAGGTCGGGGCCGTCGTCGGGCGTCCCGGGCGCGACCTGCACCCCGACACCGCCGCGGACCACATCGTCGGCTTCACGTTCTTCAACGACTGGACCGCCCGCGACCACCAGATGCGCGACATGGCCCAGGGCATCGGCATGGGCAAGGCCAAGGACTCCGCGATCACCCTCGGGCCGGCGCTGGTCACGGTCGACGAGCTCGAGGCCCACCGCGTCCCGGACGGCTACGCCTTCGAGGTCGCCGCCACGGTGAACGGCCGGGAGATCGCCAAGGGCTCGCTCGCCGGCATGGACTGGACCTGGGGCGAGCAGCTGGCCTACATGTCGCGCGGGACGGACCTGGCGCCCGGCGACGTCATCGGGTCGGGCACCGTCCCCGGCGGCTGCCTGCTCGAGCACGTCGATACCGCCGACCCGTTCGCGTACGGCGGCTGGCTGGCACCGGGCGACGTCGTCTCGCTGTCCTCCCCGGCGCTGGGGGAGACGCGTCAGGTCGTCCGGGAGGCCGCCCCGATGATCCCGCTGCGCACCGGCTACTGAGGAAGGTCGCATGAGCACCCTCGACTACCGCAAGGGACGCCACGACCTCGGGAACGGGTGCCACGCGTGGCTGCAGCCCGACGGCAGCTGGGGGTGGAGCAACTCCGGTCTCGTCACCGGCTCGGGCACCTCGCTGATGGTCGACACGCTCTTCGACCTGTCGCTGACCCGGGAGATGCTGGCCGGGCTCGCCCCGGTCCTCGACGACCACCCGCTCCGCACCCTGGTCAACACCCACTCGGACCCCGACCACGTCAACGGCAACGAACTGGTCGCGGGCCCCGACGTCGAGATCCTCGCCTCGGCCGCGGCGGCCGAGCTGATGACGCAGGAGGCCCTCGACGCGGTCGCCCGCGTCAAGCACCTGGACGGCACGCTCGGAGCCTTCGCGCGGCACATCTTCGGACCCTTCGAGCTGGACGGGATCACCGCGACGGGTCCCGACCGCACGTTCACCGGCGAGGAGAGCGTCGACGTGGGCGGCCGGGAGGTCCGGCTGATCCAGGTCGGCCCGGCGCACACCCCCGGCGACGCGCTCGTCCACGTCCCGGACGCGCGGCTGCTCTACGCCGGCGACGTCCTGTTCGTCGGCGGCACCCCGATCGCCTGGGCGGGACCGATCGACCGCTGGATCGCCGCGCTCGACCGCATCCTCGACATGGACCTCGTGACGATCGTGCCGGGCCACGGCCCGATCAGCGGCAAGACCGAGGTCTCGGTGATGCGGGAGTACCTGGCCTCGGTCGAGGCGCAGGCCCGGCAGCGTTTCGAGGACGGGCTCGACGTCGACGAGGCGATCGCGTCCATCGACCTCGGGCGCTTCGCGGACCTCCCCGAGCACGGCCGGCTCGCCCAGAACGTGCTCAACGTCTACCAGCAGCTCGACCCCGCGATCCCGCGCCCGGACCGGCTGACGGTCCTGACGAAGATCGCCGCGCTCGAGGGCTTCAGCCCCTCCGCGTTCGAGCAGGCCACGACCCCCTGACCGAGCCGTCCGGAGTGAGGACCACCCGATGATGACCGTGCGCACCACCCACGTGGGCAGTCTCCCCCGCCCGGAGACGCTGACCCGGCTGATGTATCTGCACCAGGAGGGTGGAGGCGACGTCGCCGGGCTCGAGGCGGCCGTCACCGACGCCGTGCACGACGTCGTCGCCATGCAGCACGGCGGGGGCATCGACATCGTCTCCGACGGCGAGATGGGCAAGCCCGGGTTCGTCAACTACGTCCGCGAGCGGCTCGCCGGCTTCGGCGGACAGGCCCCGCCGTGGAGCATCGACGACCTCGCGGCGGCGCCCGAGCTCGCGATCGCGCAGTACGGCGGGGAGGCCGGTGCGCACATCATGCCGGCCAACTGCGAGGGCCCGGTGAGCTACGTGGGCGCCGCCGCGGTGCAGCGCGACATCGACACGCTGCGGCTCGCGCTGGACAAGACCGGGCACCGCGACGCGTTCGTCCCGGCCGCCTCGCCCGGCTGCATCGCGACCGGCAGCCCGAACCTGCACTACCCCGACTACGACAGCTACCTCGACGCGGTCGCCGACGCCATGGCCGTGGAGTACCGGGCGATCGTCGACGCGGGCCTGCTGCTCCAGCTCGACTGCCCGGACATCCCCATGGCCGCCCACACCGAGTTCTGGTGCCGGGACGAGGTCCGCGGTCGCGGGCTCGTCCCGTTCGCCGAGCGCCACATGGCCGCGATCGACCGCGCGCTCGAGGGCATCGACCCGACCCGGGTGCGCCTGCACATGTGCTGGGGCAACTACGAGGGGCCGCACCACCTCGACGCCCCGCTCGTCGAGCTGCTCCCGACCGTGCTCGCCGGCCGCCCCACGATGATCTCGTTCGAGGCCGCCAACCCCCGTCACGAGCACGAGTGGGCCGACCTCGCGTCGATCACGATCCCCGACGACACGGTCCTGATGCCCGGCGTCGTCGACACCCTCAACAACATCGTCGAGCACCCCCGGCTGATCGCCCAGCGCCTCGAGCGCTATGCGGCGGTCGTAGGACCCGAACGCGTCATCGCGAGCACCGACTGCGGCTTCGGGACCTTCGTCGGCTTCGGTCGCGTCGGGGCGCAGGTCGCGGAGATGAAGCTGCGGGCGATGGCCGAGGGGGCCGCGCTCGTGCGTGTCTGAGGGTGCGATTCGGGGTCACGTCAACGCCGCGCGCCGTCTCCAAGGCCGTGATCCTCGTCACAACAACCTCAGAGCGTGACGGGGCGTCTCACCTAGTTCGGGCCGTTTATCGCCCTGCTTGAGCTGCACGGACACGGTTGGTGACGTTGTGCGCGTCCGATGCGTCGTCTCGTCATGTGGCCGAGACCGTCTTGAAACCCTGCTCGTGCTGCGTACCGTTCGGCACCGGCCTGACACACAGGTCAACGAGCACCCGTGGTCGTCGCGCCCGACGCCTGCCCAGCGGCCACGGAGACCCCCCACGAGAGGTGCGGACCGGGCAGGCGCGAGCAGGACGGACACGGCACGCCCCGCGGGGCGTGCCCGGTGGAGAGACCGCGTGGAACCGGTCGACGACCCGCTGGGGAGCACGCTCCCGATCCGCACCTGGTGGGGCGCGGTGCGAGCGAGAGGTCATGTCTCGAAGTACTCACGGGTCGCTGACGCGCGCCCTGACCCGCCGGACGGCCCAGATCACGCTGGTCGGGGCGCTCGCGGCGGCCCCGCTGGCGCTGGCCGCCGGCACCGCCTCGGCCACCGACTGGGACGCCATCGCCCAGTGCGAGAGCAGCGGCAAGTGGAACACGAACACCGGCAACGGCTTCGGCGGTGGGCTGCAGTTCACCGACTCGACCTGGCACGCCTTCGGCGGCTCGGGCAGCCCTGAGGACGCCAGCCGCGAGCAGCAGATCCAGGTCGCCGAGAAGGTCAAGGCCGGGCAGGGCATGGGCGCCTGGCCGGTCTGCTCGAAGAAGGCCGGGCAGACCTCGAACGCCGCCGACGACTCCGGTTCGACGTCGTCGTCGTCCGGCTCGAAGGCCGGCGGCTCGAAGGACAGCAGCACCAAGAACAGCGGCACCGAGGACAGCAGCACCAAGAACAGCGGCACGGCCGGCAGCGCGACCGCGCAGCCGGCCGCTGCGGCTCCCGGTGGCGCCTACACGGTCGCGTCCGGCGACACGCTCTCGTCGATCGCGGAGGCGCACGGCACGGACACGGCGTCGATCGCCTCGCGCAACGGCATCGCCGACCCCGACCGGATCTCTCCGGGGCAGCAGCTCGTGATCGGCTGATCCCGACCGACGGTCGCGACGGTCCTCCTCCGCGATGGAGGGGACCGTCGCGCCCGCGCGACGGTGACCCCGGCCCCCGACAGCGGCGGCGCCGGGCCCGACCTCGTGAGACAGGGTCGAACTCATCACGTCTACGTCGGGAGAATCCCGCCGCGGTAGCGTGAGCAGCATGTCCTGGTCCACGACGACGCGCTACGGGTCCACCGTGGCCGACGGCGGGTTGGCCCTCGTCCAGGACCTCATGAACACCATCCCCGCCGGGCGCCCCCGCGCCGCGGACCTCCTCCAGGACGTCGCGACGGCGCAGGGATGGGTCGACACCGCGCTGGCCGACTGGGCCCGGGCGACCGGCCACTCGGCGCCGGCGGTGGTCCTCGACGAGCGCGGGCTCGAGGAACTGCAGGCGCTGCGCGCGGACCTGCGCAGCGCGGTCTCCGCCACCGAGACGTCGTCGTCCGCACCCGAGCTGCGGAACGCGTCGATCGGACTGTCCCTGGGCGCCGACGGACGGGCGGACCTGCACCCGCGCGGGCAGGGCTGGCGGGTCCTGGTCGGACAGATCCTCATCGAGGTGCTGGAGGCCCAGCGGGCCGACACCTGGCGGCGGCTGAAGGCCTGCCGCAACGACCGCTGCGCCGTCGCGTTCTACGACCGCTCGCGCAACAACAGCGGCGCCTGGCACGACGTGCGCGTCTGCGGCAACGCCGTCAACCTGCGCGCCTCGCGTGCCCGCCGTCGGGCCGCGACCGCTGCCGAGTGACGCGGCGCCCGGCTCGTGGCCGGGCGAGCCAGCGGCGCGTTCGCTCGGACAGAAGCAGCGAGAGCGCCGTTCGCTCCGAGCCAGGATCGGGGTCAGGAGGGCGAGTCCGGAAGGAACGGGGTTTACCTCGGCCTGACTCCGGCTAGTCCGGCGCGCTGCGGTCACCCGATCGCGGGGGAGCCGCGGCGCAGTCGCGGGGGGACACGCTCGGGCCGGTCGACGAGGCGGCCGGGTCGGGCGTTCCGGTGGTCCACTTCGACGTTCCGGGAGAGCGCCGTGTCCGACGTGCTGACCTTCACCCGCGAGTTCGTCCGGTCGCCCTGGACGACCGCGTCGCCCCTGCCGACCTCGGGCGCCGCGTGCGACGTGGCGCTCGCCCCGCTGCCAGCCCGCGGTGACCCCGTGGTGCTCGAGCTCGGCGCCGGCGCCGGCGCGACCAGCGCGATCGTCCAGCACCGCCTCGCCGGCCGAGGCCGACACCTGGCGGTGGAGGTCAACCCGCGGTTGGCCGCCGTGCTGGCGCAGCGGTTCCCGGCCGTGGAGGTGGTCTGCGCCGAGGCGGTCGTCGCGCTGGCCGACCTCGCGACGCGCGAGACCCGGGTGGACCTCGTGTTCAGCACGCTGCCACTCAGCCTCGCCGAGGACCGCGGGTTCGTGGCCGCCGCCGCGGCGTTGCTGACGCCCGGCGGCGCCCTGACCCAGGTCCAGCACAGCTGGGCGCGGCTCCTGCCCTGGGCCCGGGCCGCCGAGCAGGCCCTGCACGAGGTGTTCGAGGAGGTCGTCGTCAGCCGCACCGTCTGGCGCAACGCGCCCCCGGCCACGGTGACCATCGCGCGTCGGCCCCGCCGGTGACCCGCGCGCTGCGGCGTCGCGTCCCGGGGGCACCGGCGGACGTGCTGCTGCGCGGCGACGGGGCGCCGACGGTGGTCGTGGTGCCGGGGCTGGGACTCTCGGTCGACGCCTGGCGCGCGCCCGCACTGCTGCTGGCGACGCAGCTGCGCATCGGCGTCGGCGTGATTGCCCTGCCCGCCCACGGCCTCCCGGCCCGCCGGGACGAGGCCGTGGATCCGGCCTCCTCGGCCGACCGCCTGCTCACGCGCCTCGACGCGCTCACCGAGGGCCCGGTGGTGCTGGTCGGCCATTCGGCGAGCTGCCAGCTCGTGGCCGAGGCCGCGCGGCGGGAGCCCGGCCGGGTCTCGTCCCTGGTCCTGGTGGGGCCCACCACCGACCCTCGCGCGCCGACCTGGCCCCGGCTCGCCGCCCGCTGGCTGGCCACGGCGCGGTACGAACGGATCGGCCAGGTCCCACTGCTCCTGCGCGACTACCCGCACAGCGGGCTGGCGACCTTCGCCCGGGCCATGGACGCCGCGCGGCGGCACGCGCTCGCACCGGTGCTGGCCGGGCTCCCCCAGCCGGTGCTGGCGGTGCGGGGACGCCACGACCACATCGCGCCGCCCGGATGGCTGGAGGAGCTCGCCGCGCTGCGTCACGGCATCGACGCCGCCACGCTCCCGGCGGGTGGGCACATGGTCCCGATCACGCACCCGCACGAGCTCGTCGAGGTCCTCGTGCCCTTCCTGGCGGCCGTCAGGCCGCCGGGCCCGCGGCGAGGGTGACGGTCGCGCTCTGTGTGGCACCCGACGCGTCGAGCCAGCTGATCCGGACCCGGTCCCCGACGTGGTGTGTGGCCAGCACGGACGACAGCTGGTCGGCGCCGGACACGGTCTGCCCGTCGACGGAGACCACGACGTCGCCGGCGCCCAGCCCGACCCCGGCGGCCGGCGAGCCGGTCACGACACCGGCGATGGGCGCGCCGTCCTGGCCCGCGGCCGACTCGGCGGTGGGCGCGTCCTCGCCGGAGGCGACCTGGACGCCGAGGAACGCCGGGTAGCCCTGGTGGACGGTCCCGTCCTCGACGCCCGAGGTGATCTGGCCGGCGATCCGGAGGGCGGTGGCGATCGGGATGGCGTAGCCGGTCGTGGGCTCCGAGCCCGCGGGGTTCGCGGCGGTCCGGTACTCCGGCCCGGATGCTGCCGAGGCGGCGGTGTCGATGCCGATCACGGCCCCGTCCGCGGAGAGCGGGCCGCCGGAGTCCCCGGACTCGACGTCGGCCCGGACCTCGATCATCCCGGCCAGGTTCTCCGCGTTCGCGGTGGACGTCTCGTCCGCCGCGGTGATCGTCCGGCCGAGGGCGACGACGGTTCCCGAGGCCGCCGAGGGCGTCCCGCCGGCGCCGCCCGCGTTGCCCACGGCCGTCACCGCGGTGCCCGGGCCCACGGCACCCTGGGCCGCGGGGGAGGCCGGCGTCGCGGGGGTGAGACCCGAGGCGCCCCGGAGCTGGAGGACGGCGACGTCGTCGGTGGCGTCGGTCCCGACGACCGCGGCGGTGTAGGTGCGCCCGCTGGTCACGTCGGTGACGGCGATCGACGTCGACCCCTGGATGACGTGGTTGTTGGTGAGGATCTCCCCGCCCGGCGTGAGGACGACGCCGGTGCCCGCGGCCTTCCCGGTGCCGTAGTCGAGGACGGTGTCGATGTCGACGACCCCGGTCGCCTGCTGCGCCGTCGCCGTCGCCGTCGCCGTCGCCGTGGCTGCCGCCGTTGCCTGCGCCGCCCGGCCGTCGTGGCGGTCGGCGGCGGCGACGGTCGCGTCCGGGACGGCGGCGTCGATCGCGGCGACCGTCGAGGCCCCCGCTCCGAGCGTGAGGGCGACGGCGACGGCCGCCAGCGCCCGGCGTCGTCGGGAGTTCGCGAGTGCGTGGTGCGGCGCGCGGTCCATGGTCCACCTCGGCTGGGCCCTCGGCCCTCGCACCAAGGAGTACACGCGGAAGGGAAGAGTCGTCTGTGACGTGGGCGGCGGCCGGCTGAGAACGCCGGTCCTCCTCAGCGGCGGACGGTGTAGTGCAGGTGCAGCACGCGGTCGCCCTGGACGACCTGGTCGGGGTCGTCGAGCAGCACGGTGCCGGTGTGGCTGCCGAAGAAGCGCACGCCCTCGCCGAGGACCACGGGCACGACGTCCATCGCGACCTCGTCGACCAGCCCGGCCGAGAACGCCTGTCCGCCGAGGTCGCCCGCGGTCACGCACACCAGGCCGTCACCCGCGAGCTCCTTCGCCCGCGCGATGCCGGCCTCCACCGAGTCCGCGACGTGGAACGGCGCGTCCGGGTGGGCGTCGAGCCACTCCGGCGGCAGCGGCCGGTGCGTGACGACGACCAGGTGGTCGCCGGCGGCCGGCTTCCCGTCCCAGCCGTCGGTGGTGTCGAACAGGTGGCGCCCGATCAGCGTGACGTCGACGGCGTCCCAGAAGGGTTGCACGTATCCGAGCGACGCCTCCGAGACGCGGAACGTCCACCCGCTCGGGCGCGCGACCAGCTCGCGGTCGCCGTTGACGTACCAGTCGAACAGCGGCCCGACCGAATCGTCGGGACGGGCGATGAACCCGTCGACCGACACGACCGCCTGCATGATGACCCTGGCCATGTCCTGCTCCTCGAGATCGACGGGTGGGTTAGCGGTCGTGTCGCCGCAGCCAGGCAACGTAGTCCGCGACGGCGAGCCCGACGTCGTACTCCCGCCGGAAGCCGGTGTCCCCGTGGAGCCGGGTGATGTCGAGGTACTCGTCCCGCGGCCGGTCCGGGTTGCGCCCGGGCGGGAGGGTGATGTCGGCGCCCGGGACCGCGGCGTTGATCGCGGCGACGGCCTCGTCGTAGCGCGCCGGTAGCCCGCTCGAGACGTTGTAGACCCGGTGGTGCAGGTGCTCCGCGCACATGAGCAGCGCGATGGCGCGGCCGCAGTCCTTGACGTAGCAGAGGTCCGTGACGTCCTCGGCGAAGGCGGGTGGGCGGGGCGGGGTGAGGTCGGCGTCCTCGCCCCACACCGCCGCGCTGAGCAGGCGGGGGAGCGCGAAGAAGGGGTTGTCGGGGAGGCCGAGCGGGCCCCAGACGGTCCCGATCCGCAGGCTGATCGCCTCGAACCCGGCCTGGTCGCCGACGAGCGTGGCGAACAGCTCCGCGGTCTTCTTGACCACCGGGATCCGGTGCACGGCCACGGCGGGCAGCGGGGCGCCCTCGGTGAACGGCAGCTCGCCGACCCCCGCGTACGCCGCGATCGTGCTCGCGACGGCGACCCGGCGGACGCTCCACGCCCTCGCCGCCGAGAGGACGCCGAGCAGGCCGAGGGTCTCGAGGCGCAGGTACTCGACGGGGTCGGGGTGGTCGTGGGGCGCCGCCGCCAGGTGCACGATCCCGGTGATCGGGTGCCGCTCGCCGAGGGCGGACAGCGCCGCGGCGTCCGTGGTGTCCACGGTCTCGACGACGAGGCGGTCGGCCGGTTCGCCGGCGAGGAACTCGGGCAGCGCGGTGGACCGGTGCGCGGTGAGTACGACCGGTTCGCCCAGGTCGAGCAGCGCCCGCGCCGTGTGTGAGCCGATGGACCCCAGGCCGCCCGTCACGAGGATCATGGTGTCGACGGTAGGGCCGGGTCGATCACCGCTCTTGTACGGAACGGCCGTCCGCGCCGCGGAGCATCGGTCGCCAGGACGCGGTGTGGTCGTGCCCGCAGTTGCACGCGGAGCCGTACTGCGCGAGCACCTCGCGCGGCGTGGCCCCGGCGAGCCGGCGGCACTCCCGGGACAGGTGCGCCTGGTCGTGGTAGCCGGCGTCGACCGCCCACTGCGCCAGGTCGACGTCGGGCCCGCCCGGCCCGGCCACCGACGCCTGCACCCGCGCGATGAAGCCCTGGAACCGCAGGACGCGTTCCAGTTCCTTGGGGCCGACGCCGATCGCCGCCCGGCACCGCCGGCGCAACTGGCGCTCGGAGATCGACAGCATGGCGGGCAGCGTCGCGGTCCCGCCGCGCCACGGCATGAGGTTCGCGAC
>JAICLN010000359.1 GCA_025925615.1 Actinomycetospora sp.
AAGCCCTCGGCTACGCCGTCACCCTCGCTCCCGCCTCCTAAGCCCCTCCGACCCCAGACCCCCCACCCCGCGCGACCCCGCTGCGCGGGGTGCCTTCGGCCTGCCGTCCCCGACCTGGATTTTCGGATCAGTGCTCACGAGGCCGTAGGCCACCTACGCGGCGGCCGCCGGGGCCACCAGCGCCGGGGCGGGGAGCGTCCCGGTCAGGGGGAGGACGACGCGGACCGAGATCGCCTCGCGGCACGAGGTGACCTCGACGGTGCCGTCGAGCAGGGCGGCCCGCTCGGCGAGGCCGGCGGGGACCCGGCCGGGGCGTGCGCTCGGCCCCCGGCCGCGCCCGGAGGCGACCTCGAGCACGACGGCGTCGGCGCGGTGCTCGACGCTGACGCAGGCGGCCACCGGGCCGGACCGCGCGGCGAGCTCCGCGACCAGCTCGGCCAGCAGGCGCGCGGCGAGCAGCCCGACCTCCGGGCACCCGGGCGCGGGGACGCCGCGGACGACGACCGACGGCGGCTGGCCGACGTGGCGGGCCGCGGACGGGGTGCCCAGTACGGCGGCGTGGCGGGCGGAGGCGACGAGGACCGCGACCCGGCCCTCGTCGAGGACGGCGTCGACCTCGCCGACCGGGCACCCCGGCTCGGCGTCGACGGCGGCGAGGGTGGGCAGGATCGTCGCCACCCGGTGCCGCGCGATCCGCCGGCGCCGCGGCTCGTCGCCGTCTCGCCCGGCGAGGACCCGCAGCTCGGTGGTGAGGGTGCCGTGGATCGACGACGGCAGCCCGAGGCGGCCGTCGACCGCGTCGCGGGCGTGCTCGTCGAAGGCGTGCAGCAGGTTCCCGCGGCCGGTGGCGATCGCCCGGCGCCGCCGGTGGAGCCCGATCGCGAAGGCCGCCGCGAGGGCCACCCCGAGCAGCAGGCACTCCCCCGGCTCCGGGGCCGCCTCGACGGGCAGGTCGATGCTGTCGGCGACCGCGCCGGTCGTCGGGGCGGTCGTCATCGCGAACGGCGCGGCGAGGGCCAGGACGCCGAGCACCGTCGCGAGCACGACGCCCCCGGCGACGGGCGGGGCGTGGCGGCCGGTCAGCGCGACGACCACCGCGAGCGCCACGACGAGCAGCGGCCCGGCGGCCGCGCTCGCGGGCAGGAGCACGACCACGAGGGCGGTCAGGGCGACCGCGGCGGCGCCGAGGACGGTGCCGGCGACGAGTCCCACCGTGCGCAGACCGTGCCCCCGGGCCGGCGTGGATGGGTCGGCGGCGAGGGAGAGGCCCTCGAGGGCGGCGGCGCGGTGGACCGCGTCGAGCGCCGTCCGGGCGTGGTGGGCCGAGCGGGCGACGTCCTCGTGGTCCTCGGCGTCGGCCGGGGTCTCGAGCACCCGGTGCAGCGCGTCGACGACGACCGCACGCAGGTCGGTCACAATCCGCCCGCGCTCCCGGGCGAGGGCCTCGGCGACGACGGGTGCGGGCACGTCCGGCTCGTCGAGCTGGCCGTCGTCCGCCGCCTCGAGCACTGTCTCCGAACCGCTGCCGGCCATGTCCGCCTCCCCGACCCCGTGGGATGTGCGGCGCAGCCTCTCAGACCCTTTCCTGCCCACTGCCGGGGACACGCGGACCCGATCAGGCGGGTTCCTCCGGTCGTGCCCGATCGGTGGATGCCCCGTCGTCGAACCCCGCACCGTCGCCGAACCCCGCACCGTCGCCGAACCCCGCCCCGGCGTCGTCGGCCTGACGCGGAGCCGGCTCGCCGCGCAGCGAGGCCATGAGGTCGCCGAGCTCGTCGGGCTTGAACAGCACGTCGCGGGCCTTCGAGCCCTCGCTCGGGCCGACGACCCCGCGGGTCTCGAGCAGGTCCATGAGCCGCCCGGCCTTCGCGAACCCGACCCGCAGCTTGCGCTGGAGCATCGAGGTCGACCCGAACTGGCTGGTGACGATGAGCTCGGCGGCCTGGCACAGGACCTCGAGATCGTCCCCGATGTCGGGGTCGATCTCCTTCTTCTCGGCCGCGGCCTCGGTGGTGACCGAGTCGTCGTAGTCCGGCTCGGCCTGCTCCTTGCAGAAATCCACCATCGCCGAGATCTCGTCGTCGCCGACGAAGGCGCCCTGGAGCCGGTTGGTCTTGCCCGCGCCCATCGGGAGGAAGAGCGCGTCGCCCATGCCGATGAGCTTCTCGGCGCCGGGCTGGTCGAGGATGACCCGGCTGTCGGTCAGCGAGCTGGTGGCGAACGCCAGCCGCGACGGCACGTTGGTCTTGATCAGGCCGGTGACGACGTCCACCGAGGGGCGCTGCGTGGCGAGCACCAGGTGGATCCCGGCCGCCCGGGCCTTCTGCGTGATCCGGACGATCGCGTCCTCGACATCGCGTGGGGCGGTCATCATCAGGTCGGCGAGCTCGTCGACGATCGCCATGATGTACGGGTAGGGCCGGTAGACCCGTTCGGAGCCGGGCGGCGCCGTGATCTTCCCGGAGCGCACGTTCTCGTTGAACACGTCGATGTGGCGCACGCGGTTGGCCTGCATGTCGGCGTAGCGCTGCTCCATCTCCTCGACCAGCCACTGCAGAGCGGTCGCGGCCTTCTTCGGCGAGGTGATGATCGGCGTGATCAGGTGCGGGATGCCCTCGTAGGGCGTCAGCTCGACCATCTTGGGGTCGATGAGGATCATCCGGACCTCGTCCGGGGTGGCCCGCGCGAGCAGCGAGACGAGCATGGAGTTGACGAAGCTCGACTTGCCGGAGCCGGTGGAGCCGGCGACCAGCAGGTGGGGCATCTTCGCCAGGTTGGCCAGCACCATCTGGCCCTCGATGTCCTTGCCGAGGCCGATGACCATGGGGTGGGTCTCGCGGCGCGCGGTGTTCGAGGTGAGCACGTCGGCGAGACGCACCATCTCGCGGTCGGAGTTCGGCACCTCGATCCCGACGGCCGACTTGCCCGGGATCGGCGCGAGCAGGCGCACGTTCTCGGTGGCCGCCGCGTAGGCGAGGTTGCGGTGCAGCTGGGTGATCTTCTCGACCTTCACCCCGTGCCCGAGCTCGACCTCGTAGCGGGTGACCGTGGGGCCGCGCACGAAGCCGGTGACCTGGGCGTCGATCTTGAACTGGTCCAGCACCCCGGTGATCGCCTCGATCATGGCGTCGTTGGCGGCGCTGCGGGCCTTCGGCGGGTCGCCCGCGACGAGCAGGTCCGGCGGGGGCAGGTGGTAGGCGGCGTCGGGGTCGGTGACCTCGCGGTGCGAGCTGAAGCTCGTCGCGGCCTGCGGGTCGGTCTCGGAGTCCGGGACGTCGACGACCGGCGGGGTCTCCGGAATCTCGGCGGCCAGGACCTTCTTGCGGCTGCGGGCCGGGGCGGGCGCGGGCTCGTCGGCGGGCGGGGCGCCGGCCGGGGTGTCCTCGACGGGCGGCGCGGCAGCCGCGGCG
>JAICLN010000090.1 GCA_025925615.1 Actinomycetospora sp.
ACGACGCCGTCCTCGGCGATGACGACGTTGTCCGCGGGCACCCCGACCCGCTTCGCGATCTCGGCGTTGGCCCGCAGGTGGCGCCACTCGCCGTGCACCGGCATGACGTTGCGCGGGCGGAGCGCGTTGTAGAGGAACAGCAGCTCCCCCGCGCTCGCGTGCCCGGACACGTGCACCTTCGCGACGCCGGAGTGCACCACCTCGGCGCCGAGCCGGGTCAGCCCGTTGATGACCGCGAAGACCGCGGTCTCGTTGCCCGGGATGAGGCTCGAGAGCAGCACGACGGTGTCGCCCGGGGTGATCGTGATCTGCCGGTGGTCGCCGCGCGCCATGCGCCCGAGCGCCGAGAGCGGCTCGCCCTGGCTGCCGGTGGAGACGAGCACGACGTCGCTCTCGGGCATCGCCAGCGCGTCGTCGAGGTCGACGAGCAGGCCGTCCGGGATGTCGAGCAGCCCGAGGTCGGCGGCGATGCCCATGTTGCGGACCATCGAGCGCCCGGTGAAGCAGACCTTGCGCCCGTGCGTCGCGGCCGCGGTGAGCACCTGTTGGACACGGTGCACGTGGCTGGCGAAGCACGCGACGATGAGCCGGCTGGGGGCCTTGCGGAAGACGTCGTCGATCACCGGCGCGATGTCGCGCTCGGGGGTGACGAAGCCCGGGACCTCGGCGTTCGTCGAGTCGATCAGCAGCAGGTCGACGCCCTCGTCGCCGAGCCGGGAGAACCCGGCCAGGTCGGTGAGGCGCCCGTCGAGGGGCAGCTGGTCGAGCTTGATGTCCCCGGTGTGCAGCACGGTGCCGCCCGGGGTCCGGACGGCGACGGCGAGGGCGTCGGGGATGGAGTGGTTGACCGCGAAGAATTCGCAGTCGAACGTGCCGAAGTGGTTGCGCTCGCCCTCGCGGACCTCGAGCAGGTGCGGGGTGAGGCGGTGCTCCTTGCACTTCGCCGCGACCAGCGCGAGCGTGAAGCGCGAGCCGACGACGAGCAGGTCCGGCTTCTGGCGCAGCAGGAACGGCACCGCACCGATGTGGTCCTCGTGCCCGTGGGTGAGCACCAGCGCGTCGACGTCGTCGAGGCGGTCCTCGATCGCCCGGAAGTCCGGGAGGATGAGGTCGACGCCGGGCGACTCCTCGCTGGGGAAGAGCACGCCGCAGTCGACGATGAGGAGCTGGCCGCCGTACTCGAGCACGGTCATGTTGCGGCCGACCTCGCCGACGCCGCCCAGCGCGACGACGCGCAGCGCCCCTGACGCGAGCGGCTTCGGCTCGATGTCGGCGACGGCGCCCGAGGTCTGCGGGACCGACTGGGTGGGCGTGCCGGTGCCGCCGCAGTCGTGGTCGTGCCCGGCGTCCCGGGCCTTGGGCGCCCCGCCCTGCTGCTGGTTCTGGCCATCGTTGTTGTTCTGGCCACCGTTGTTGTTCTGGCCACCGCTGCCCCGGCGGCGCTGTGCGGTCGATCGGCTCACCGGGTCACCCCGGTGGGGTTCTCGTTGTGGATCTCGGTTCCTCCTGGTCGGGGGGCGTCGCCCGGCCGGGCGTCACGACGACGCCAGGTCGCGGGGCGTCCGCCCTCGGTGCGGCCCTCTCGGGGCCGCGGGATGTCTCGCACGGCACGACGCCCGGTGCGACCGACCGGCGGCGACCCGGGGGGTCTGCTCCGGTGGCGCGGTCGGCGCTCTCGACGGGCGTGCTCATGCGGGGACCACCGTACCGCCCGGCCCTGGGGCGGGTGATACGTGAGGGGTGTCCGACCTAGAGGCCGCGGTCGAGGCCCTTCACGGTCGCGACGTCGGCGGGCTCGCCCTCGAACGACACCACGGCCTGCTCGCGCCCGCTGGAGAAGAGCACCAGCTCGCCGGGCTCCCCGACGACCGTGACCGTGCGCGGGCCGCTCTTCACCGCCCGCTGCCGCCCGTCCGGGGCCCGCAGCGTGACCCCGACCGGGCTCGAGCGGTAGGCCAGCTTGCCCAGCACGGCGAGCGCACCCCAGAGGATCTCGTCGCGCGACGGGTCGGCGGGCCGCGGCGCCCAGCCCTCGACCGCCCGGCGCACGTCCTCGTGGTGGATGAAGTACTCCTGCACGTCCACCCCGGCGAGGAACGGCAGCGCCATCGGGCTCCACGACGGCGGGCCGCTGCGGATCAACGCGACGTTGGCGCCGAAGTCGCGCCGGGCGGCCTGCGACTGGACGCGCTGGGTCCAGAACGAGAGCGGCGGGATCAGGATCCCGGGTGCGGCGTCGGGGCGGCGCTCGCGGATGACGAGGTGGGCGAGCAGGTCGTTCGTCGTCCAGTCGCCGCACAGGGTGGGCTCGTCCGGCCCGCGCTCGAGGAACAGGTCGGCGAGCGCGTTGCGCTCGGCGGCGGCCACGGCACCGGCGGTGCGGGGAGCACTCATGCCCAGGTCCTACCCGGTCGGAGTCTGGATCACCCCTCGGCGACGAACGGGCTGGACGCGACCCGGGACCCGTTCGGCAGCGCGCTGATGGTGAAGTCGGCGAACACGTTGGGCACCTCGGCGTGCAGCACCTCGAGGCAGGCGACCGCGAGATCCCGGATCTCGACGTCGGCGTGCTCGGTGGCCCGCATCGCGATGAAGTGCCGCCAGGCCCGGTAGTTGCCGGTGACGACGATGCGCGTCTCGGTCGCGTTGGGGAGCACGGCCCGGGCCGCCTGACGGGCCTGCTTGCGCCGCAGGGTGCGGTCCGGCTCGTCGGCGAAGCGCTCCTCGAGCCCCGCGAGCAGCTTCTCGTAGGAGGCCAGCGCGGCGGCGCTCGCCTCGGCGAAGAGCTCGTGGAGCTCGGGATCGGACGCGATGACGTCGGGCTCGACCATCGCCGCGTCCCGCTCGGGCACGTAGCGCTGCGAGAGCTGCGAGTAGGAGAAGTGCCGGTGGCGGATCAGCTCGTGGGTGAGGCTGCGCGACATGCCGGTCAGGTAGAAGCTCACCGTGCCGTGCTCGAGCACCGAGAGGTGCCCGACCTCCAGGATGTGGCGCAGGTACCCGGCGTTCGTCGCGGTCGCCGGGTTCGGCTTCTTCCACGACTGGTAGCAGGCCCGTCCCGCGAACTCGGCCAGCGCCTGGCCTCCGTCGGCGTCGGTCTCCCACGGCACCCCGGCGGGCGGGATGAACTCCGTTTTCGCGATCAGGGTCACCTGCGGCGTCACGGTCGTCATGGTCGAGCTCCGCTCCGCTGCGTCTCCGATCTCCGGCACGCGCCCACGGTAACGGCTGGGTCCGACAGCCTCCGCGTGACACCATCACCCTTGCCGTGGTGTCGTTCTGGTGTCACTGTGGCGTCATGGACCTCACGCCCTACGTCACCGCCCTGCGGGACGACCTCGCCGCCGCGGCGTCGGTGGGCGACGAGCAGACCGCCCGGGCCGGCACCGCGCTGGCCGGGGCCCTCGAGCCCGCCGTTCGCCTCGCCCTCATGAACGCCCTCTCCGACCTCGCCTCGGAGATCTCCGACTCCCTGGACGACCACTCCGTCTCGCTGCGCCTGCGCGGCCGCGAGGTCGAGGTCGCCGTCGAGCGCACCGCCACCGCGCCGACCGACGAGGGCGCCTTCTACGCCGGACCCGCCTCGAGCCCGTTCGCGGGTGCGGGGGCCTTCCGTCCCGGCGCCGGCTTCGGCCCGCCCGGGCGTCCCGGCCCCGGCCCGGGGGACATGGGCGACATCTCCCGGATGACGCTGCGGCTCGTCGACCAGATCAAGGGACAGGCCGAGCAGGCTGCCGCCTCCTCGGGCATGTCGCTGAACTCCTGGATTTCACAGGCCGTGCAGGGGGCGCTGCGGGAGAACCTGCGGGGCGGGCGACGCCACTGGGAGCAGGGCGGCTGGGACCACCGCGGGTGGGGTCACGACGGCGGGCCCGGCACCGGCCACGACGGCGAGCCCGGCACCAGTCGCGACGGCGGCCACGACACCGGTCGCGACGGCGGCCACGACGGGGGCCGGGACGACGGCGGGACCGGCACCGACCGGTCGTCGGGTGACGATGGCGAGGGCGGCTCCGGCGTGTCGGGGTGGGTGCGGGGATGAGCGTGACGACCAGACAGGAGCAGTTCGCCGTCGAGGGTCCCACCGACTCCGTCGTCGAGATCGACGCCGGACGGGTGGAGGTCCGGCTCGAGGCCTCCTCCGAGGTCCGCGTCGAGGTGACCGCCGACTTCGAGGGCGCGCCCGGCTGGGTCCGCGGGCTCGCGGGCCTGGTGGACGCCGCCGGGGGGCTCGAGCGCCGCTTCGGCTTCGACCTCGGCGCGGTGCCCGGCCTCGGCCTCCGTCCCGGGGAGGACCCGGAGGAGCGGGCCGCTCGGGCGGTGGAGGCCGTCGAGATCGGCCTGGTTGACGGCCGGCTCACGGTGCGCGGTCCCCGCGAGGTGGCGCTGCGCACCGTCCCGCTGGCCGTGACGGTGCACGCCCCGACCGACAGCGGCGTGACGGTCCGTGCGGGCGCCGCACCGGTCGAGGTCACCGGACGGCCCGGCGTCGTGGAGATCAGCACCACCGGGACCGTCACGCTCGACGAGGTGGTGGCCCGCAGCTCCGTGCGTTGCGGGGCGGGAGACGTGTCGATCCGGCGGGTCGCCGGCGTGCTCCGCCTCAAGGGCGGTGCCGGCGACGTCACGCTCGACGACGTGGGCGCGCCCGTCGAGGTGGTCACCGGGAGCGGGTCGGTGACGGCCGACCGGGTCGCCGCCGACCTCTCCGTCCGCTGCGGGAGCGGCGACATCACCGTCCGGGACGCCTCGGCCGGGAGCCTCGACCTCACCACCGGCGCCGGGTCGGTCCGCGTCGGCGTGCACGCCGGGGTGGACGCGTCGGTCGACCTGCGATCGGCGGCCGGCTCGGCGTCGTCGGACCTGCCGGTGAGCAGCACCCGTCCCGACACCGCCACGGCGCCTGCCGGCACCGCACCCCTGCGCATCCGCGGGCGCGCGGCGGCGGGGAGCACCCGGGTGCAGTCGGCCCCCTCGGCGTAGGGCACTCCCGGAGCTCGAACGAGCGAACGGCCCGTTCGCTGCTTCTACGCGCGCGAGGGTGCCGCACGCTCGCCGGAGCTCGAACGAGCGACCGGCCCGTTCGCTGCTTCTACCGCAGCGAAGGGGCCGCTCGCTCACACCGACTCGTACGGCTTCAGTCCGAGCGCGCCCCCGAGAGCGTCGCGCCCAGCACGTCGTGGTTGAGCTGCGAGATCGACGCCAGCGGGATGCCCTTCGGGCAGACCTCGGCGCACGCCCCGACGTTGGTGCAGCCGCCGAAGTCCAGCTCGTCCTGCTTGGCGAGCATGGTGATCGCGCGGGTCGCCCGCTCCGGCTGCCCCTGCGGGAGCAGGCCGAGGTGGGTGACCTTGGCCGCGGTGAACAGCATCGAGCTGCCGTTCGGGCACGCGGCCACGCAGGCGCCGCAGCCGATGCAGGTCGCGGCGTCGAACGCGTCGTCGGCGGAGACCTTGTCGACCGGCGTGGCGTGCGCCTCCGGGGCCGACCCGGTGTTGACGCTGACGTAGCCGCCGGCCTGGATGATCTGGTCGAACGCCGAACGGTCGGTCACCAGGTCCTTGATCACCGGGAACGCCCGGGCCCGCCACGGCTCCACGTCGATCGTGTCGCCGTCGGAGAAGTGCCGCATGTGGAGCTGGCACGTCGTGGTGTTCTTCTGTGGACCGTGCGGGATGCCGTTGATGACCATGGCGCACGAGCCGCAGATGCCCTCGCGGCAGTCGTGGTCGAACGACACCGGCTCCTCGTCGTCCATGACGAGCTTCTCGTTCAGCACGTCGAGCATCTCGAGGAAGGACATGTCCTCCTCGACGTCGTCGAGCTGGTACTTGACCATCTTGCCCTTGGTGTCGGCGTTCTTCTGACGCCACACCCGCAGGGTGAGCTTCATCGGTGAATGCCCTCTTACTTGTAGCTGCGCTGGCTCGGGTGGACGTAGGAGAACTCGAGGTCCTCCTTGTGGAGGACCGGCTTGCCGCCGTCGCCCCACTCCCAGGCCGCGACGTACGAGAAGTTCTCGTCGTCCCGCTCGGCCTCGCCGTCCTCGGTCTGGTGCTCGACGCGGAAGTGCGCACCGCAGGACTCCTCGCGGTGCAGCGCGTCGAGGCACATGAGCTCCGCGAGCTCCATGAAGTCGGCCACGCGGTTGGCCTTCTCCAGGGACTGGTTGAACCCGTCCCCGGTCCCGACGATCTTGACGTCGCGCCAGAACTCCTCGCGCAACGAGGGGATCCGGTCGAGCGCCTTCTCCAGTCCCTCCTTGCTGCGTGCCATCCCGCACTGGTCCCAGACGAGCTGTCCGAGCTCGCGGTGGAACGAGTCGACGGTGCGGTTGCCGTTGGCGCTGAGCAGCTTGTCGCTCCGGGCCCGGGTCGCCTCGACGGCCTCGCGGACCGCCGGGTGGTCCTCGGGCACCTCGTCGAACGGACCGTCGGCGAGGTAGTCCGCGACGGTGGTCGGGAGGATGAAGTACCCGTCCGAGAGCCCCTGCATCAGCGCGGACGCACCGAGCCGGTTGGCGCCGTGGTCGGAGAAGTTCGCCTCCCCGCCCACGAACAGGCCCGGGATCGTCGAGCGCAGGTCGTAGTCGACCCAGAGCCCGCCCATCGTGTAGTGGATCGCCGGGTAGATGCGCATCGGGACCTCGTACGGGTCGTCCCCGGTGATGCGCTGGTACATCTCGAAGAGGTTGCCGTACTTCGCCTCGACGGTGTGGCGCCCGAGACGCTCGATGGCGTCGGAGAAGTCGAGGTAGACGCCGAGGCCGCCCGGACCGACGCCGTGCTCGGCGTCGCACATGTTCTTCGCGGCGCGCGAGGCGATATCGCGGGGCACCAGGTTCCCGAACGAGGGGTACTGGCGCTCGAGGTAGTAGTCGCGCTCGTCCTCGGGGATGTCGTTCGGGGCGCGGTCGTCGCCCCGCTCCTTCGGCACCCACACCCGGCCGTCGTTGCGCAGCGACTCCGACATCAGGGTCAGCTTCGACTGGTACTCGCCGCTGACCGGGATGCAGGTCGGGTGGATCTGGGTGTAGCAGGGGTTCGCGAACAGCGCGCCGCGCCGGTGCGCCCGCCACGCCGCGGTGACGTTGGACCCCTTGGCGTTCGTCGAGAGGTAGTAGACGTTGCCGTACCCGCCGGTGCAGAGCACGACGACGTCGGCCAGGTACGTCTCGATCTCCCCGGTGAGCACGCTGCGCGCGACGATGCCGCGGGCGCGGCCGTCGACCACGACCAGGTCGAGCATCTCGGTGCGCGGGTGCATCTCGACGGTGCCCGCGGCGATCTGGCGCTCGAGGGCCTGGTAGGCGCCGAGCAGCAGCTGCTGGCCCGTCTGGCCCCGCGCGTAGAACGTCCGCGAGACCTGGGTGCCGCCGAACGAGCGGGTGTCGAGCAGACCGGAGTACTCCCGCGCGAACGGCACACCCTGCGCGACGCACTGGTCGATGATGGACAGGCTGTTCTCGGCGAGGCGGTGGACGTTCGACTCGCGCGAGCGGAAGTCACCGCCCTTGACCGTCTCGTAGAACAGGCGGTGCACGGAGTCGCCGTCGTTGCGGTAGTTCTTCGCGGCGTTGATCCCGCCCTGCGCCGCGACGGAGTGCGCGCGCCGGGGCGTGTCCTGGTAGCAGAACGCCTTGACGTGGTAGCCGGCCTCGCCCAGCGTCGCGGCCGCCGCGCCGCCGGCCAGGCCGGTGCCGACGACGATGACGCTCATCTTGCGCCGGTTCGCCGGGTTGACCAGGCGGGCCGAGAACTTGCGGTCGTCCCAGCGGTCGCCGACGGGGCTCTCGGGCGCCCGCGTGTCCGCGATCGGGTCGCCGAGCACGTAGCGGCCCTCGCCCTGCGTCGACGTGGGTTCCTGCGCCAGTTCAGACATTGTTCACCTCACCAGACCGAACATGACGGACAGCGGAATGATCACGAAGCCGGCGGTCACCACGACGGCGACGACGAGCGAGAACGCCTTCAACGAGTTCTGACGGAGGGCGCTGTTGCCGCCCAGGGTCTGGATGCCCGACCACAAACCATGACGGATGTGGAAGCCCAGGGCGACCATGGCGACGATGTAGAAGATCGACACGACCGGACGGTCGAAGCTCGCGACGAGCTTCTGGTACGCCCCGGCGTTCTCCGGCAGCGGGTTCACGACGCCGAGCGTCAGGTCGAGGATGTGCCAGATCACGAACAGCGCGATGATGACGCCGCCCCAGCGCATGGTCCGCGCGGCGTAGCTCCCCTGGTAGCTCTTGTGCTGGTAGCCGATCGGGCGAGCCCGCTTGGCCTTGTACCAGAGCGAGAACGCCGCCCACATGTGCAGCAGCACCGCGACCGTGAGCACCGTGCGGATGATCCAGAGGACGCCGCCGTACCCGAAGATGTCCTCGCCCAGCGTGCGCAGGTGGACCGAGTAGTTGTCGAAGGTCGTGAGCCCGAAGAAGATCTTCAGGTTCCCGATCATGTGGGCGATGACGTACAGCAAGAAGATCACGCCCGTCACGGCCATGACGGACTTCTTGCCGACGGACGATCCCCACGTCCTCGTGACGATGTTGCGCTGGGTCATGGCCACGGGCGACACGCTAAGCCGTGGAACACGCCGACGGCCAATGCATGCAAGACCGTCCAGCGATGCTCTTAAGCTATCGGAGTGACGCTCAAGCAGCTCGTCTACTTCCTCGCGGTGGCCGATACCGGTCGGTTCGTGCAGGCAGCGGCCGAGGTGCGGATCGCACAACCCACGCTCAGCCGACAGATCCAGTCCCTCGAAGATGATCTCGGCGAGACCCTGTTCACACGGGGTCACGATCACGTCACACTCACAGCAGCGGGTGACACCCTGCTGCCTCTCGCCCGCCGGATCGTCGCCGACGTCGAGACCGCCCGGCTGGAGATCGCCGAGCTCGCCGGACTGCGTCGCGGACGTCTCCGGGTCGGCGCCACCCCGAGCCTCTGCGTGGGGGTCCTCGCCGACGTGCTCGCGGTGTTCCACGCCAGCTACCCGGGCATCTCGCTGCAGATCCGCGAGGGCGGGTCACAGGATCTCGTCGCCGCCCTCGAGGACGGCCAGATCGACCTTGCGCTGGTCATCCACCAGCAGGACCGGGTCGGGCCCACGGGCCGCTCCGGGGCCCCGGGCCTCTCGCCGCTGCGCCTCTCCCCCGTGCTGCGCGAGGAACTGGTCGCGATCTCGGCGGCCGGCGGCCAGGCGGGGCTGGACGAGGCCCTCGGCGACCACGCGGGCATCGTCGAGCTCGCCCGCCACCCGCTCGTGGTGAACCGACCCGGCTACGAGCTCCGTGAGGTGGTGCTCTCCGCGTGCGCCGCGGCCGGGGTCACGCCGCGGATCGCGGTGGAGGGCGGCGAGATGGACGCGGTGCTGCGCATGGTGGAGGCCGGCCTGGGCGTCGCGATCGTCCCGAGCCTGGTGCTCACCGGCCGGCACGGGCTGCACATCACCCGCCTCGACGGCTCCGGCTGGACCCACCGGACGATCGCGCTCGCCCACCGCACCGACGTCGCCCCGACCCGCGCCGCGGACGCCTTCCGCGAGACCCTCCTCGCCGTCCTCGCCCGCACCTCGCGCACCGGCGGCCTCCCGCCCGGCGTCCGCTTCATCCACCCGTAGTCGCTCGGGCCGGCGAAGATCACGAGCACACCGGGCAGCCCCGGCGGCCGCCCGGGATGCGCCACGTACCCCTCACCGGGCGGGGCCCACGGGACCGGCCCGCGCCACCGGACCCCAGCGAAGATCACGAGCACACCGGGCAGCCCCGAGAGTCGGACGGGATGCGCCACGTACCCCTCACTGGGCGAGGCCCACGGGACCGGCCGCTCCTCACCCGGCCTCGGCGCGGAGCAGGGCCCGGGAGAGGGCCGGCGCGAGCGGGCCGCCCTCGACGACGACGTCGCCCACCCCCAGCCACCCCGCCATGTCCCGCAGTGCGCCGGCCAACTCCTCCGCCACCCGCGCCTCGTCGGCCCCGCGCTCGAACGACTCGGGCTCGGCGAACGCCCCGGGCACCCGCAGCACGCCGGCCGCCCGGTCGGTCTTGAGGTCCACGCGGCCCACGAGGTGGCCGTCGAGCAGGAACGGGAAGACGTAGTAGCCGTGGGTGCGCTGCTCGGCCGGGGTGTAGATGCCGATGCGGTAGGTGAACCCGAAGATCCGCTCGGTGCGCGGCCGGAACCACACCAGCGGATCGAACGGCGCGAGCAGCGCGCGGCCGGTGGCCTTGCGGGGCATCCGGGCACCCGCCGCCCGGTACGCTGGCGCGTCCCACCCGGCCACCTGGACCGGCTCCAGCTCGCCCGCGTCGACGAGCTCGGTCACCGCGACGCGGCTCTCGGCGGGCGGCAGGCGGTAGTGGTCACGCAGGTCCGGCTCGGTCGCCACGCCGAGGGCGGCGGCCGCGCGGCGGGTGAGCTCCCGCATCGCCTCGCCGCGGTCCGGGTCGCGGGCCAGCACGTCGGGCGGGAGCACGTCCTCGGTGAGGGCGTACGCGCGCCGGAAGCCGCGCCGGGTCCCCGTCGTCAGGACGCCGGTCGCGAACAGGTGCTCGCAGGCGACCTTGACGTCGGAGCGGTGCCACCACCCGCCGTACGCGCGGGCGCGCCGTTCCCCGCCGTCGCCGAGCACCTGCTCGACCTCGCGGGCCTCGAGGGGACCACCCGCGGCCAGGGCCGCCTGCACCGCGTCGAGGAGGTCCGGGCGGCCGTCCAGGGCGCTGCCGAGCCAGCGGCTGGTGCGCGCGGCGTTGTCCCGCATCCGCCAGCGCAGCAGTGGCCAGTCCTCCACCGGCAGCAGGCTCGCCTCGTGTGCCCAGAACTCGACGAACGCGCGCCGGCGCCGGTCGGCCGCCGTCAGCGGCCAGGCCGACGCGTCGAGCAGGGCCCGGTCGTACGCGCCGAGCCGGGCGAAGACCGGGGCGTAGTGGGCCCGCACCGCCACGTTCACCGAGTCCAGCTGCAGGAGCCCGAGCCGGCGCACGAGCCGCTTGAGCGCGCCGCGGTCCGGCGCCCCCGTGCGGGCGGGTGCGTCCAGTCCCTGGGCGGCCACTGCGGCCCGCCGCGCCGCCGCCGCCGTCATGCGATCCGGTGCTCCCGCCACGCCCGTGATCGTGCCAGCCACCCCCGACAACGACGGGAACAGGAGGCTTCGTACTGGCGTTGACCAGGGAGAACAGTGAGGAGAGCCCATGATCGGGGACCGTGTCGAGATCGTCGTGGACGCCGGGGGCACCACGCGCAGCTGGGACGTGGAGGCGACCCGCGCGGGCCGTCGGGTGGAGGTCGCGCACGGGCGCGGCGTCGTCGAGGTCAGCGAGGTGACGCGCGGCGGGACGCCGGTGCGGACCGCCCGCTTCATGTCCTCCCGGGTGCTGGCGCTCGTCGAGCACCCCGCGTCGGCGACGGTGCGCCTCGCCGACGACGAGCCGCCCGCCCTGCCGCTGCCGCGCCCGGCCTGAGCCGGGGAACTACGCCAGCAGTGGAGCCAGGCGCCGCGCGGTGCGGGCCGCGCGGCTGACCGCCACCAGGTGCACGCCGTCCACGACCCCGGCCGCCCGCAGCGCCAGCACTTGCT
>JAICLN010000091.1 GCA_025925615.1 Actinomycetospora sp.
GGCGAGCACGGCGGCCCGCTGCTCGGGGTCGAGTCCCTGCTCCGGGGTCTGGCCGGGCGCCGCGGTCACCGTCACCGCTCCATCGTCTCAACCCGGCCCGACGTCGTGGGGCAGGACGGTCCGGCCGGTCGCGGCCACCCCGTGAGAGCGAACGGCACTCTCGCTGCGTCTCCGCGCGCGAACGAGCCGCTCGCTCGGGGACGGTCTACCCCGACCGGGCCCGCCGGCGGAACTGCCCGGGCGTCTCGCCGGCCAGCCGGGTGAACTGGCGGGTGAAGGCCGGCTGGTCGTAGAACCCGCACGCAACGGCGATCTCCGCCAGCGGCCGGTCGGTATCGGTGAGCAGCGCCCGGGCGCGGTCGATGCGGGTGCGCAGCACGAACTGGGTAGGGGCGAGCCCGAACACGGCCCGCATCCGCCGCTCGAGCGCCGACAGCGACAGCCCCGCGGTCGTCGCCATCTCCTCCACCCGCGGCGGATTGTCGACGCGGGACTCCACGAGCTCCACGACCCGGGACAGCGCCGGCATCGCCGGGTCGGCGGCGTCCGCCGAGCGCAGGTCCTCGGACACGGTGACGACGCCGGCGGTGGTCCCGTCCGCGCCCGGCACCGGGATCTTCGTCGTGAGGTACCAGCCCGGCTGCCCGCCCTCGCGGCGGATGAGCTCGAGCTCGTGGCGCAGCGGACGCCCGTCGGCGAGCACCCGGGCGTCCTGCTCCTCGTAGCGCTCGGCCAGCGCCGCGACGAACAGCTCGCCCGCGCGGCGACCGATCACCCCGGCCCGCGTGCGCTGGTTGGTGCGCCGCACGAACGCGTCGTTGACCTCCGTGTACCGCCCCTCGGCGTCCTTGGCGCAGAACATCACGCCGGTCAGCTCGGCGAAGAGCGCGATCAGGGCGGGGGCGGGCACGTCCACGTCGTCTCCTCCCGAGCCCGGCGAGGGGAGGATCCGGTCGCTCTACCCGCACGAGGGCTCCCCTCGCGCCGGGGGTTGGTGTCCCGCCCCGGCCGAGGAGCGGGAACGGTACAAGACCCGCGCGCCGGAGCGGCGCACGATGGAGCGCATGACCGAGCAGGTGATCGCCCCGATCGCGGAGATCGACGAGCCGATGGTGGACCGGGCGGTCGCCCGCGCGGCCCGGTGGAGCGAGGTGAGCGCGGGCGGGCACGACACCGCCACCCGCCGCCTGGCCTCCCTGGTGCACGACCCCGACGGCGTCGAGTTCGCCCTGCGCTTCGTCGACCGCGTCGCCCGTCCCGACGACGACGGCGTCGCGGCCCGCGAGCTCGCGCGCCTCGCCGGGCGGGGCGCGACGCTGCCCGGGTTCGCGAACGTGGTGGACCGGACGATGCTGCGCACCGGGGCCGTGCTCGCGCCCCGGGCGCCGCGGGTGGTCGTCCCCCTCGCGCGGCGCCGGCTCAAGCAGCTCGTCGGGCACCTGGTCGTGGACGCGTCGGGCCGCAGCCTCCGCCGTCACCTCGCGGACGCGCGCGCCCGGGGCCGGCGCCTCAACCTCAACCTGCTCGGCGAGGCCGTCCTCGGCGAGGCCGAGGCCGACCGCCGCTTCGAGCGCACCCTCGCGCTGATCCGCCGCCCGGACGTCGACTACGTCTCGGTGAAGGCCTCCGCGGTAGCGAGCCAGCTCGTCCCGTGGGACCTCGAGGGCAGCCGCGACCGGCTCGTCCGCCGCCTCACCCCGCTGTTCGAGACCGCCCGCGACGAGGACGTCTTCATCAACCTGGACATGGAGGAGTACAAGGACCTCGACCTCACGCTGGCGCTGTTCACCACGCTGCTCGACGCGCCGTCGCTGCGCGGGTACTCCGCCGGCATCGTGCTGCAGGCCTATCTGCCGGACTCGGTGGCGGCCCTCGAGCAGGTCGCGCGGTTCGCCCGACGCCGGGTCGACGCCGGCGGCGCGCCGGTGAAGGTCCGGCTGGTCAAGGGCGCGAACCTCGCCATGGAGCGGGTGGACGCCGCCCTGCACGACTGGCCGCAGGCGCCCTACGCCACCAAGGCCGAGGTCGACGCCAACTACGTCCGGCTCCTCGACCGAGCACTGCGTCCCGAGCTGGCCGACGCGCTGCGGGTCGGCGTCGCGAGCCACCACCTGCACCACGTGGCGCTGGCCGTCGAGCTGGCCGCCGCGCGCGGGGTCGAGCACCAGATGGACGTCGAGATGCTCCAGGGGATGGCCCCGGCGCAGGCCGAGGCGGTGGCCGCGGACCTGCGGGGCAGCGGCGGACGCGAAGCGGAGCGGAGCCGGACCATCGAGTCCAACCTGGTGCTCTACACGCCGGTCGTGCACGCCGAGGACTTCGACGCCGCGGTGAGCTACCTGGTCCGGCGGCTCGAGGAGAACGCCGGGCACGAGAACTACCTGTACGCGATGTTCTCCGCCGACGGCCCGGCCAGCTACCTCGACCGGTTCCGCGCCTCGGTCCGCGACCGCGACACCGTCGTGGACCAGCCCCGCCGCACCCAGGACCGGTCGGCCGAGCGGTCAGAAGAGTCGCGTTCCGGACACTCGACGTCCCGAAACCGTCGTTCGTCAACGGGCGACCCCGAATTCCGCAACGAGCCCGACACCGACCCCTCGCTGCCTGCGAACCGGAACTGGGCCCGGCGGGCCGTCTCCGCCACACCGGCCGTCGTCCGGGAACCCGAGCTGACCGACCCGGCCGCCGTCGACGTCGTCGTGGACCGCGCCGCCGCCTCGTCGTGGCGCGACACCGCACCGGACGAGCGCGCCCGGCTGCTCCGCGAGGCCGCGCGGTCGCTGGCCGGCGCCCGCACCGAGCTGCTGAGCGTGATGGTCCACGAGGCCGGCAAGACGGTCGCCGAGGCCGACCCGGAGATCTCCGAGGCGATCGACTTCGCCGCGTACTACGCCGACCGGGCCGCAGAGCTGCCGGGAGACGGAGCGCAGCGGAGCTCGACCCATCGGACGCCGTCGACGAGGTTCACCCCGGCCCGCGTCGTCGTCGTGACCCCGCCGTGGAACTTCCCCGTCGCGATCCCGCTCGGCGGCTGTCTGGCCGCCCTCGCGGCCGGGGCCGCCGTCGTGATCAAGCCGGCGCCGCAGGTGCGGGCGTGCGCGGAGGTCGGGGTCGCGGCGCTGCTCCGCGCGGGCATCCCCGCCGACGCGCTGCAGCTCGTGCACACCGACGAGGGCGCGGCCGGCCAGCGGCTGATCACGCACCCGGCGGTGGAGCGCGTCGTGCTGACCGGCGCGAGCGAGACGGCGGCGCTGTTCCGGTCGTGGCGCCCGGACCTGCCGCTGATCGCCGAGACGTCGGGCAAGAACGCGCTCGTGATCACCCCCGCCGCCGACCCCGACCTCGCCGTCGCCGACCTCGTCCGCTCCGCGTTCGGGCACGCCGGCCAGAAGTGCTCGGCGGCCTCGCTGGCGATCCTCGTGGGGTCGATGGGCGACCCGCGGACCCGGGTCGGGAAGCGGTTCCGCCGCCAGCTCGTCGACGCGGTGACGACGCTGCGGGTGGGTCACGGCAGCGACCTCGGGACGACGATGGGCCCGCTGGTCGGGGACCTGTCGGAGAAGCTGGAGCGGGGGCTGACGCGGCTCGACGACGGCGAGTCGTGGCTGGTCGAGCCGCGACACGTCGACGGGGCGGTCTGGACGCCCGGGGTGCGCGACGGCGTGGCGCCCGGCTCGTGGTTCCACCGCACCGAGTGCTTCGGGCCGGTGCTGGGGCTGATGACGGCGGGGTCGCTGGACGAGGCGATCGAGCTCCAGAACGCCACCGGGTTCGGGCTGACCGGCGGGCTGCACTCGCTGGACGCCGACGAGATCGAGCACTGGAGCACGTACGTCGAGGTCGGCAACGCCTACGTCAACCGTCACATCACCGGAGCGATCGTGCAGCGACAGTCGTTCGGGGGCTGGAAGGGCTCCGTGGTCGGGCCGGGCGCGAAGCCGGGCGGGCCGAACTACGTCGCGCAGTTCGGGACGTGGAGCGATCCCGTAGAGCTCCCCGCCGCTCCCCTGGGCCGGGCGGCGGCGGACCTGCTCGCCGCCGTCGCGTCGTCGGTGTCCGCCGAGGACCTGACCTGGCTGCGAGCGGCCGCGGGCTCTGACGCGGCGGCGTGGCGGGACGAGTTCGCGCCCGAGCACGACCCGACGGGGATCGCCGCCGAGGCCAACGTCTTCCGGTACCGGCCGCTGCCGGCCCTGCGGCTGGTCGTCGGGGAGGACGCGGCGCAGCGGGACGTGCTGCGGGTCCGACTGGCCGCGGCGTGCGCCGGGGTTCCGGTGGACGAGGTGGGTCCCGACGTGGAGCCGGCGCCGGGTGAGCGGCTGCGGACGGTGGGGACGGTGGCGGAGGGTCTGCGGCGCGCGGCTGCGGAGGTCGGGGCCTCGCTGGTGGACGCCCCGGTGCTCGCGGACGGGCGGCGGGAGATGCTCACGGTGCTGCGCGAGCAGGCGATCAGTGTGACCCGTCACCGGTTCGGTCACGTGGAAGCCTGAGCCGGGTGCCGGTGTTGAACGGCACATGGCGCAGATGACGATGTACACGACCGGCTGGTGCGGGTTCTGCCGGCGGCTCAAGAGCCAGCTGGACCGCGAGGGCATCGGGTACGACGAGGTCGACATCGAGCGCACCCCGGACGCCGCCGAGATCGTCATGCAGGTCAACGGCGGCAACCGGACGGTGCCGACGGTCGTCTACCCCGACGGGTCGGCCGCGACCAACCCGAGCTTCGCCGAGGTCAAGTCGGCGCTGGCCAAGGCCGAGGCCGCGTCCGGCATCTGAGCCCGGCCCGGCTTCTGAGCGAAGGGCACCTTCGGTCGAATAGATTGGCGACGGGCGCCCACCGCCGGAACGGCTGGTCGGCCGAGGTTCTGACCGAAGGGCCCCTTCGCTCGATCTACGCGAGCGAAGGGGCCCTTCGCTCATCCCGGCACGGCTCACTCAGGCTCGGGCCCGCTCCCCGACCGGTGCCGGCTCCGCCGCCCGCACGGGCCGGGCCCAGACCGCCACGACCACCGCGGCGACGAGCGCGCCCACCCCGGCCACCGTGAACACCCGGTCCAGCCCGGCCGCGAAGGCCTGGTGCACCAGCGCGGTCGTCGCGTCCCCGCTCCCGACGACCTGCGCGGCGCGCCCGCCGGCGAGCGCGTTCGCCGTCGTCGTCACCTCGGACGTCCCGGCACCCGACAGCACCGTCGCGACCCGCCCCGCGAAGATCGTCCCCAGCACGGCCAGCCCGACGGCGAGGCCCAGCTGGCGGAACGTGTTCACCGCGGCGCTGCCCACCCCGGCGCGGGCCGGCGGGAGGACCGCGAGGGTCGCCGAGACGAGGACCGGGGTCGCGAGCCCGACGCCGAGGCCCGCGACGACGAGCCCGGTCACCAGCACCCACGGGCCCGACGTCGGCGCCACCAGCGTCATCAGCAGCACCCCGGCGCCGATCAGCACCAGACCGCCGGCGATCGGGCGCGCGGGCGACCCGCCGTGCAGGAACCGGCCCGCCGACAGCGAGACCACGAACGACGCCACGGAGAGCGGCAGCGCCACCAGGCCCGCCTGGATCGGGGAGAGGTCCAGCACCGACTGGAGCCAGATCGACACCAGCGCGAGGTGAGCGAATGCGGCAGCCTGCAGGACCGCGGCCGCGATCATGAGCGCGGTGAACGAGGGGTTGGCGAACAGCGCGAGGTCGAGCATCGGCGCGGCGCTGCGGTGCTCGACGACGACGAACGCCACGAGGGCGGCGGCCGCGAGCGCCAGGGCGACCACGGTCGCCGTCGCACCCCACCCGTCCTCCCCCGCCGCCACCAGTCCGTAGACCAGCGCCGCCGACGCGACGGTGAACGTGGCCGCGCCGGGGACGTCGATCCGGTGCCGGCCGCCCGGGGCGGACTCGGTCACGACGGCGAGGGTGAGCGCCACGGCGACGACCGCGACAGGCAGGTTGACCAGGAAGATCGACCGCCAGCCCCACGCCTCGGTGAGCAGGCCGCCGAGCAGTGGCCCACAGGCGGCGGCGAGGCCGTTGACCGCGCCCCACACGCCGAAGGCCGTGCCGCGCCGCCGGCCGTGGTAGGTGATGGCGATCAGGGCCGCCGTCGTCGCGAACATCGCCGCCCCGCCGACGCCCTGCACGATCCGGGCCGCGACGAGGGTCCCGACGCTCGGCGCGAGGCCGCAGGCCAGCGACGCCACCGCGAACAGCCCGAGCCCGGCGAGGTAGAGGCGCCGCCGGCCGAAGCGGTCGGCGAGGGTGCCGGTGACCATGAGCAGCGCCGCCAGCGCGAGCGCGTACCCGTCGATCACCCACTGCAGGCCGCCGAACGACGTGCCGAGCGACGCGCCGATGGGCGGCAGGGCGACGTTCACGATCGTGACGTCGACCAGAAGCATGAAGGTGCCCAGACAGACGGCCACCAGGGGCCACCACGGACGCATCGGTTCTCCTCCTCGGGACTGCGGTTCGCGACGACGGGGGCCGCCGGTGCCACCATCGTCGACACCCGGTGCGTCGACGGACGCGTCGGGGACGTCGTGTCGGCGGGTATCGACATCCTGGAGGCAGAGCCGTGGTGGAATTCGACGATCTCGACCGTGGGCTGCTGCACGCCCTCCAGGTCGACGGACGGGCCCCGTTCCGGCGGATCGCGGACGTGCTCGGGGTCTCCGACCAGACGGTGGCCCGGCGCTACGCCCGGCTGCGCTCGGGGCAGGCGCTGCGGGTGATCGGGGTCAGCGACCCGGCGGTCGTCGGCGACGACCAGTGGATGGTGCGCGCCCGCTGCGCGCCGGACGCCGCGCCCGAGATCGCCGACGCGCTCGCCCGCCGTCCGGACACGTCGTGGATCAGCCTGAACTCGGGCGGGACCGAGGTCGCGTGCTCGCTGCGCTCGAGCGACACGGCGGCGGCCGGCGAGGTGCTGCTCGCCAAGCTCCCCCGCACCCCGCGGGTGCTCGACGTCAGCGCGCACCAGGTGCTGCACGTGTTCTACGGCGGGGCGAACGAGCCCTTCACCAAGATCGGGCCGCTCGACGACGGCCAGGTGGCGCAGCTGAGCGAGCACCTGCCCGACCCGGCGCCCGCCCCGCGGCTCGACGACGTCGACCGCCGGATCCTGCGGTCGCTGCGCGCCGACGGGCGGGCCGCGGTGGAGGACCTGGCGCGGGAGTGCGGGACGTCGGCGTCGACGGTGCGGCGCCGCCTGCACGAGCTGCGCGCCGGCGGGCTGCTCTACCTCGACGTCGACGTGGCGCCCGACTCCCACGAGCTGCCGATGCGCACGATGCTCTACCTGTCCGTGCTCCCCGCCGACCTCGACGCGGCCGGGCGGGCGCTCGCGGCCCACCCGGAGGTCCCGTTCGCGGCGGCGACGACGGGGCGCACGAACGTCTACGCGAGCGTCGCCAGTCCCGACGCGCCGGCGCTCTACCGGTACCTGACGACGCGCGTGGCGGCGCTGCCGGGCGTGCAGGGCATCGAGACCGCGCCGGTCATCCGCACGGTCAAGGCGGCGGGCACGCACTATCCGGCGCGTTGAGGCCTGGCCGCGACGGTGTGGATTTCCGGACGTCCAGTGTCAGCGGTGTCGCATCGCTGACACTCAACGTCTGAAAAGCCACACCGTCGACCCGCCCACTAGCCCGCGGCGGCCCAGGCCTCCAACATCGCCCGGGCGATCGACACCCCGCCGGGCAGGATGAGGTCGCGGTCCTCGCCGGCCTCGAACGAGGTCCCGCCGACCCCCCGCGCACCGGTCAGCCGGGTCACCGGGCTGTCGCCCTCGCGGGTCATCCAGTCGCCGGCCGCCAGGGCCTCGATGAGCTCCTCGCGGGTCACCCAGCGGGCGTTCTCGATCTCGCCCTGCTGCAGCTTCATCGGCGCGTCCGGGTCCGCGACCGCCGAGAACCCGATCATCAGCGAGCGCGGGAACGGCCACGGCTGCGACCCGAGGTAGGTGATCGTCGAGACGGTCACCCCGACCTCCTCGGCGCACTCCCGCGCCACGCACGCCTCCAGCGACTCGCCCGCCTCGACGAACCCGGCCAGCACGCTGTAGCGGCCCTCCGGCCAGATCGGCTGGCGGGCCAGCAGCACACGGTCGGCGCCGTCGTGCACCAGGCAGATCATCGACGGGTCGGTGCGCGGGTACTCCTCGTGGTGGTGGGCCTCGCAGAGCTGCGCCCACCCGGCCTTGATCGCGTGCATCGGGGAGCCGTCGCGGGAGCAGAACCGCGCCCGGTCGTGCCAGGACAGCAGCGCCACCGCCGTCGTCAGCAGCCCGGCCGAGCGGGCGTCGAGGTCGCCGCCGGACACCCGCAGGTCCCGCCACAGCTCGAGCGCGCTGAAGCCCGAGCCGGCGTCGTTCGACTCGTCGGGGTCGGGCACCCGCACGCCCCAGTACGCGACGCCGCCGTCCTCGCCGAGCAGCACCGCGCCGTCGGGGACCGTCTCGCCGAAGTCGCGCGCCGGGGAGTCGATCAACCGCAGCGACCCGTCGTCGGCCTCCTCGACCGGGGTGCGCCCGCGCGGGTCGACGCGCACCACCCGGGCCCGCGGCCAGATCGACGCGACGTGGTCGGGGTCGCCGCGCACCTGCTCGCGCCGGTCCACCGTCGAGCGCGAGAGGCGGGGCAGGGAGTCCAGGTGGAACGCGGCCCGCAGGTCCGGCCCGGAGGTCGCCGAACCGGCTGCGCCGTTGGTCGAGCTCCGCGTCGCTTCGTCTCCGACCGCTCTCGTGGTGCTCACGAACTCGATGATCCCCCGGGGACGCGGATCCCACCCAACGCGGCCAGCGAGCTCGCCGTCGTCGCCGCGTCGGTCACCACGACCCCGGTGAACCGCGCGGGCGCGAGGAACTCGGCGGCCGCGGCGGCGGCCTCCTCGGCCGTGACCGCCTCGAGGCGCTGCGGGTGCTCGCGCACCCATGCCGACGACAGCCCGACCCCGGCGAGGCCGGCGAGGGTCGATGCGAGCCCGGCCTGCGTCGTCATGGAGATCAGCAGCGAGCCGATCGCGTACCGGCGGGCCGACTCCAGCTCGGCGGCCGACGGCGGGACGACGGCGATCCGGCCCAGCTCGTAGCGCATCTCCAGGAGCGCGGCGGCGGTGACCTCGGAGGCGCAGTCGGTCTCGACGAGCAGGGCGGCGCCGTACGGGTCGAACTCCAGCGACGACGACGCGTGGTAGGTGTAGCCCTTGTCCTCGCGCAGGTTCTCGACCAGCCGCGAGGAGAAGTAGCCGCCGAACGCGAGGTTGGCCAGCTGCAGTGCCGGATAGCGCCGGTCGGTGCGCGGGATCGCGGCCGCCGAGAGCCGCAGCTGCGACTGGACCGCGCCGGGCCGGTCGACCAGCAGCAGCTCCGAGCCGTGCAGCTCCGGCAGCGGCGGCAGCAGGGCGGCCTCGCCGGGGGTGTCCCACGCCGCGAGCGAGGCGGACACGGCGGCGACCGCGTCGTCCGGGTCGAGGTCGCCCACGAGGACGAGCACCGACCCGGAGGGCACCACCATGCGCCGGTGCAGGGCGAGCAGGTCGTCGGTCGAGACCCGGACGACCTCGGAGACCTCGGGCATCTCGCGGGTCACCGGGTGGTCGCCGTAGCGGTGGCGCTGCAGGGCGCGGCGGGCGATCACCGACGGCTGCGCGGCCGCGACCTGGATGCGCTCGGCGAGCCGCTCCCGCTCGCGCTCGACCTCGTCGGCGGGGTAGGTCGCGGAGGTCAGTACGTCGGAGATCACGTCGAGCAGGGTCGGGAGGCCCTCGGCCAGGGCGTGCCCGGAGGCGGCGAGCCGCTCCGGGTCGACCGAGAACCCGAGCTCGCCGCCGACACCCGCCAGGTCGTCGTCGAGAGAGACGCGGCTGCGCCGCGTGGTGCCCGACAGCGTTGTCGAGGCGAGCACCTCGGCGACGGCGGGGTGGCGGGGGTCGGGGTCGGAGAACGGGATTCGCAGGCGGACCTCGACCATCGGGACGGCCGGGCGGCGCACCGCGATGACCCGGAGGCCGGTCGGCAGGACGACGTCCTTCTCGTCCGGCGCCGGGACCTGCGGCTGGGGGCGCAGCGGCGGCAGGGCGCGCGGCCCGCTCGGCGTGCGGCCGATCTCCTCGGCGGAACGTCGGGTGGTGGCGACGGTGGGGGCGCTCATGCGTCGGCTCCGGGGGTGAGGACGAGCAGGGCGCGGGCATCGGGGCGCAACGCGGCGGCCGCGGCGGCGACGGCCTCGGGGCTGACCGCGGCGATCGCGCCCGGGAGCTCGTCGGAGAGCTCGGCCCGCCCGTGCACGAGCTCCGCGGAGCCGAGGGCGAGCATGCGGTTCATCAGCCGGTCGTGCTCGCGGTGCAGCGCCGCCGACCAGCGTGCGGTGACCCGGCGCAGCTCCTCCGGGTCCGGGCCCTCGGCGGCGAGCTTCCCCAGCTCGTCGTCGACCGCGTCCACGATGCGGCGCGGCTCGACGCCGTCGGGATGGACCGCGGTGATCGTGAAGGTGTCCGGGTCGCGGGCGTCCAGCGGTGCGCCCATGAGCCCGGCCGAGGCGGAGAGGTCGGTGACGAGTCCGTCGCCGTAGACCAGCCGCTGGGTCAGGCGCGCGGCCTCGCCGTCGGTGAGCAGGCTCGCGAGCACGGCGTGGGCGAGGTAGCCGGACAGGTCGGTGCCCGGGTCGGGCATCCGGTAGCCCAGGGCCAGCGCCGGCAGCGGGGCATGCGCGTCGACGACCGAGGAGACCCGCTCGCCGTCGGGACCCGGCTCCCCGAAGGACGGACGTGCGGGCACCGCCCGCGCCGGGATGTCGCCGAAGTGCCGCTCGACCAGCGTCGCCGCGTCGGAGATCTCGAAATCCCCGACGACGGTGAGCACGGCGTTGCCCGGCGCGTAGTAGGCGTCGAAGAACGCCGCGGCGTCGTCGAGCGAGGAGCGCTCGAGGTCGGTGAAGTCGCCGTAGCCGTTGTGGGCGTTCGCGAACGTCGAGTAGAGCACCGGCGGGAGCAGGATCCAGGGGAAGCCGCCGTAGGGCCGGTTGAGGACGTTGAGGCGGATCTCCTCCTTCACCACGTCGATCTGGTTGGCGAGGTTCTCAGGCGTCAGCTTCGGCGCGCGGAGCCGGTCGGCCTCGAGGAAGAGGCCCCGCTCCAGCGCGGCGGCGGGGAGGATCTCGAAGTAGTCGGTGTAGTCCTGGTGCGTCGACCCGTTGAACACCCCGCCCGAGCCCTGCACGTGGCGGAAGTGGGCGAGCTTCTCCAGGCTCTCCGAGCCCTGGAACATCAGGTGCTCGAAGAGGTGGGCGAAGCCGGTGCGTCCCTCGGGCTCGCTGCGGAAGCCGACGTCGACGTGTACGGCCACCCCGACGACGGGGTTGGACCGGTCGGGCGCGAGGACGACGCGCAGCCCGTTGTCGAGGGTGAGGCGGTGACGTGCCGCCGTCCTCGTGTTCCCGGGGGAGCTGGGGGGCGCCGGAGCGGCACCGGGGATCGGGGGGAGAGCGGCCGTACTCACCCCTCGACCCTAACGGCGACGGCGAGTGGCGTCCGCGCGCCGGGCGCGCGCGGCCGGGGTGGACC
>JAICLN010000307.1 GCA_025925615.1 Actinomycetospora sp.
CGGCCGACGCTGCACATGTGCTTCACCGGCAACCCCGGCACCGGCAAGACGACCGTGGCCCTGCGCCTCGGCGACCTGCTGCACGGCCTGGGCTTCCTGCGCCGCGGGCACCTGGTGACCGCGACCCGCGACGACCTGGTGGGCCAGTACGTCGGGCACACCGCACCGAAGACCAAGGAGATCGTCGGGAAGGCGATCGGCGGCGTGCTGTTCATCGACGAGGCCTACTACCTGCACCGCCCCGGCAACGAGCGCGACTACGGCGGCGAGGCCATCGAGATCCTGCTGCAGGCGATGGAGGCGCACCGCGACGACCTCGTCGTCGTGCTCGCCGGCTACGCCGACCGCATGGAGTCGTTCTTCACCGCGAACCCGGGCATGCAGAGCCGCGTCGCGCACCACGTCGACTTCCCCGACTTCAGCGTGGACGAGCTCACCACCATCGCGACGTCGATGGCCGGCGAGCGGGGCCTGCGGCTCGACGGCGAGGCGCAGGAGGCGTTGGGCGAGTACCTGGCCCTGCGGGTCGAGCAGCCGTGGTTCGCGGGCGCCCGGAGTGTGCGCAACGGGCTCGACCGCGCGAGGATGCGCCAGGCGCGCCGGCTCGCCGAGGGCGGCGGCTCCCGGGTCGTCGGGCTCGACGACGTGGTCTCCCTGCGCGCGGAGGACCTCCGGGCCAGCCGGGTGTTCTCCGGCGGGCTGGCGGGCTCCGGCGACTGAGCCCGGCCGCTCGGTCCGTCGAGACGAGGCGAGGTGGCCGGTGACGACGACCTCCCGGATGCGTGCCTTCGTCGCGCTCGCCGACGACGGGTCGGTCCGCGGCGCCGCCGCCCGGCTCGTCGTCACCGAGTCCACCGTCTCGGCCGCGGTCCGCGCGCTGTCCGAGGAGATCGGCGTCGCGCTGCTCGAGCGCGACGGCCGCGGCGTGCGGCTCACCCCGGCCGGGCGGCGCTACGCCGATTACGCGCGCCGGGTGCTGGGCCTGCTCGACGAGGCCACGGCCGCGGCCCGCGGCGAGGCCGATCCCGAGCGCGGCCACGTCCGCCTCGGGGCGGTGACGACGGCGGGCGAGCACCTGCTGCCCGGCCTGCTCGCCGCCTTCCGGGACCGGCACCCCGCCGTCGAGCTGGGCGTCGACGTCGCCCCGAGCGCGCGGGTGTGGGCGATGCTGCACCACCACGAGCTCGACGTCGTCGTCGCCGGACGGCCGCCCGCGGGCTCCCCCGCGCGCGTCCGGGCCACCCGGGAGAACACGCTCGCCGTCGTCGGGGCCCCGGACCTGGCCGACGGGTTCGACCCGGCGACGACCACCTGGCTCCTCCGGGAGCCGGGCTCGGGGGTGCGCGCGACGCTCGCGGGGCTGCTCGACGACCTCGGCGTCGCGCCCCGCAGCCTCACCATGGGCTCGCACGGCGCGACGATCGCCGCCGCCCGGACCGGGCTGGGCGCGACGCTGGTGTCCCGGGAGGCCGTCCGCGACCTGCTCGCGGAGGGGACGCTCGTCGAGCTCGGCCTGCCCGGCACCCCGCTCGCCCGGCCCTGGCACCTGGTCACCCACCCCGACGCCACGGCGAGCACGGAACTCCTGGTGGGCGACGTGCTCGCCGGGCACGTCCCGGGCTGGGACCCGTCCTGACTCAGGCGGCCACGGCGACGTTGCGGCCGACCTCGCGGGTCAGCGCGGCCTGCCCCGCCCCGACCGCCCCGGGGTCCCCGGCCCACGCCGCCAGCGCGGGCGAGACGAGCGCGCGGCCGAACGAGAACGTCACCGGCCACGGCGTCGGGAGGGCCCGGATCGCGGTGAGGTGGGCCGCGGCGTCCTCCGACGACTGGCCGCCGGAGAGGAAGGCCACGCCGGCGAGGTCGTCGGGCATCGTCGCCGTCAGCACCTCGACCGTCGCGCGGGCGACGCCGTCGGGGTCCACCGGAGCGGCTCCCGCCCCGGGCGTGACCATGTTCGGCTTGAGGACCATGCCCGCCGGGTCGACGCCGGCCTCGTCGAGGGCCCGGCGCAGCGCGCTGAGCACCCGCCGGGTGATCGCGGCACACACCTCGAGCGGGTGCGACCCGGCCGTCAGCACCTCCGGCTCGACCACCGGGACCACCCCCGCGTCCTGGCACACCCGGGCGTAGCGGGCGAGGGCGTGGGTGTTGGCCTCGATCGCCCAGGCTCCGGGCGTCCCGTGGCCGATGGCCAGCACGGCGCGCCACTTCGCGAACACGGCTCCACGAGCCGCGCAGGACGCGACCCGGTCGGCCAGGCCGTCGAGCCCCTCGGTGACCGTCTCGCCGGGGGCACCGGCCAGCGGGGCGGTCCCGGTGTCGACCTTGACGCCGGTCGCCAGGCCGAGCGCCGCGAGCGCCGTCGGGAAGCCCCGGCCGTCGGCGACCTGCTGGTGCAGCGTCTCCTCGCAGAGAATGACACCGCTGATGCCGCGGGCGAGGTCGGCGGTGGTGACGAGCAGCTCGCGGTAGGCGCGGCGGTGCTCCTCGGTCGGCGCGACGCCCGCGTCCTCGAGGCGCCGCGACATCGTGCCGATGCTCTCGTCCGCGGCGAGGATCCCCTTGCCGTCACCGACGAGACCGGCCGCCGTCGCGTGCAGGGTCGTCATCGCTCCACCTCCGTGCCGGCCCGGGCGGGAGCGCCGGGCACGACCACGGACGCTAGGTGGCGCGGTCCCGTGCCCACCTCCCTCGCGCGGTGGACCGGTCGGGGGAGGGCACCTCGTGGCTCACCCCGGTGCCGCGAGGATCGCCCGCGGCACCGGGGGAGGTCTTCGGTGGAGCCGGCTCAGTTGACCCGTACGGCGGCCGGGAGGCGGCGGCCCTCGCCGGCCAGGGGATCGGAGTCGCAGGCCTTGTCCGGGCGCCGCACCGAGAGGGTCAGCGGGACCGGACCGTCGTCCGCCCGGGGGCTGGTCCGGTGCGAGTGGTCCAGCGACGGCTTGGGGATGACTGTCTCCATCTCCAGCTTCGCCAGCGCCGTCTCGCCGTTGCCGAGCACGCACTCCGGGTCCGGGCCGTCGAGCGGCAGGCCGGTGAAGAACTTCGCCGCCATGCAGCCGCCCTGGCACGCGTCGTAGTGCGAGCACTTGGTGCACGCGCCCCCGGACTGCGGGCCGCGGAGCTCTCCGAAGAGCTCGCTCTCCTGCCACACCGTCCGGAAGCCGCCCTCGGAGCGGACGTTGCCGGCGAGGAACTGGTCGTGGATCGCGAACGGGCAGGCGTACACGTCGCCGACCGGGTCGATCAGGCACACCACGCGCCCGGCGCCGCACAGGTTGAGCCCGGGCAGCTCCTGGCCGTAGGCCGACAGGTGGAAGAACGAGTCGCCGGTGAGGACGTCCTCGCCGCGCGCCACGAGCCAGTCGTAGAGCTGCTTCTGCTGCGGCTGGGTGGGGTGGAGCTCGTCCCAGGTGTCGGCGCCGCGGCCGCTCGGGCGCAGCCGCGTGATCCGCAGCTGGGCGCCGTAGCGGTCGGCGATCGCCTTGAAGTCGTCGAGCTGGTCGACGTTCTGGCGCGTCACCACCACGCTGATCTTGAACTGGCCGAAGCCGGCATCGTACAGGTTCTCCATCGCCCGGATCGCCGTGTCGTACGACCCGGGGCCGCGGACGTGGTCGTTGACCTCTGCCGTCGCCCCGTCGAGCGAGATCTGGACGTCGACGTAGTCGGTCTTCGCGAGCTGCTGGGCCCGGGCCTTGTCGAGCTTGACGCCGTTGGTCGAGAACTTGACCCCGACGTCGTGGGCGATCGCGTAGTCGAGCAGTTCCCAGAAGTCGCTGCGCACCGTCGGCTCGCCGCCGCCGATGTTGACGTAGAAGACCTGCATGCGCTGCAGCTCGTCGATGACGGCCTTGGCCTCGTCGGTCGACAGCTCGTTCGGATCGCGGCGCCCGGAGGACGAGAGGCAGTGGACGCACGAGAGGTTGCAGGCGTAGGTGAGCTCCCAGGTCAGGCAGATCGGGGAGGTCAGGCCGTGGGTGAAGTGCTCGACGAGCTTCATGGTGGTGGCTCCCTCACCGTGGTGTGATCGTGCCCGCCTGCGCGAGGCCCGCCAGGGCGCGCAGGTACTGGTCGCGGTCGGACTCGGTCACGCCCGCCTCGTCGAGCGCGCCGTGCACGTCGTCGTGGTGCTCGAGGGCCTGCACCACGCGCACGAGCGGCTTGGTCTTGAGGAAGGACAGCCGCCGGGTGTGGAAGTCGTAGACGAGGGCGCCGAACGACTCCGGGCGCACCGAGACCGACGTGGAGAGCCGGTGGGGGCGGTCCGGATCGAAGGCGCCGGCGGAGGTCTCGGAGGACGAGGCCTCCACCGGTGCCGCGGTCATCAGTAGACGCCGCACATGCCGTCGATCGAGACCTCCTCGACGAGGGTCTCCTCGACGAGCGGGGTCTCCTGGTCGGTGGTGATCGGGTCCGCCATGGCTACCTCCTGGGGGTGGACGTCCTCGGGCGATCAGGACCGTAAGCGGCACTCGGTGCCATTCACCACGGCCGTCGTGGGCAGGAGTCCCCGACCGAACGGCGGGGGCGTGACGGCGATCGCGTTTGGTACGCGCGCGAGGTGATCCGTACCGCGGCGGCTCCGGACGGGGGAGACTGGTCGGGTGACCTCGGCCACCACCCGCACCGTCCGGGCCCGCCGCCTGGAGGAGGCGGCCCTGGAGCTGTTCGCGGTGCGCGGGTTCGACGCGGTCACCGTCGACGACCTCGCGGCCGCCGGCGGTGTCGGGCGCCGGACCTTCTTCCGGTACTTCCCGACGAAGCTCGACGTGGTCCTCGGCGAGCTCGACGACGCATTGGCCGGGTTGGTGGTCACCCTCGGGGCGGTGCCCGCGGACGTCGACCCGGTGTCGGCGGCGCACCGGGCGTTCCTGCAGGTC
>JAICLN010000186.1 GCA_025925615.1 Actinomycetospora sp.
GGCGATGTCGCCCTCGTGGACCAGCGCGTCGGCGGCGGGCGGCGGTGGGATCGTCCGGTCGTCGAGCCCGCCCGCGACCGGCTCCACGTGCGGCGCCCACTCGGCGAGCACCTCCTCCACCGGCACCCCGAGCCGCGCGTCGACCTGGCCTGCGGTCCACTCGTCGTCGGGGATGCCCGTCAGGCGCCCGGCGAGGATGTCGTCGGCGAGGCCCGCAAGGTGTGAGACGACGCCGTGCACCGTCCAGCCCGGGCAGGCCGGGACCTGGGCGTCGAGCGACGCCGGGTCGGTGGCGGCCAGGGTGCGCAGGCGGGTGTCGAGACGGGTGAAGGCACCGCGGTAGGCGTCGCCCAGGGAGACCGGCATGGCGCGCAGCATGCCGCAGGTGCTCAGCCCCCGCGCAGCGCCGGCGCCACCTCGCGGGCGAGCAGTTCGATCGACCGCGCGGCGTACTCGGCCGGCATGCCCGGCCAGTCGGTGCGCAGGACGAAGTGGTCGATGCCGAGGTGCAGCCAGCCGGCGAGCCCCTTGATGCAGTCGTCGGGGGTCCCGATGACGAAGCGGTCGTCGGCCAGGGCGTCGAAATCCATCCGGAACGACTCCTGGTCGGGCATCACGCGGTCCTGCCCCCAGTCGGCGTACACGGCGTACTTCCCCTCCAGGTACGGCCGGGCCCGGGCGAAGGCCTCCTCGCGGGTGTCCGCGCAGAACACCTCGCGCATCAGCGGCCGCGCCTGCGCCGGGCCCCGGTCGTGGGCCGCCCGCTCGGCGTCGAAGAGCTCGAGCTGGCGGCGCACGGTCGTCGCCGTCGCGTGCGGGTTGATCATCCAGGCGTCGGAGAGCCGCGCGGCCCGGCGCACCGCGTTGTCGGCGTTCGCCGTGATCCAGATCGGCGGCCGCGGGCGCGCGACGGGGCGCAGCACCAGCTGTGCCTCCTCGAGCCGGGTCCACGACAGGTCCCGCGTGACCGTCTCCCCGCGCCAGAGCGCGTCGACGATGCCGAGGTTCTCGGTGAAGCGCCGCACCTTCTCTCCCGGTGGCACCCCGAAGGCGGCGTACTCCTCGGCGCGGTACCCGAGGCCCACCGCGAAGACCGACCGGCCCCGGCAGACGACGTCGAGGCTCGCGTAGGCCTCGGCGGTGTCCACCGGGTTGTGCACGGCGAGCAGGTGGCAGCCGGTGCCCACCGTCATCTCCCCCGCCTCGGCGGCCAGCCGGGCGAGCCAGGGCAGCGGCTGGATGTGTGCGATCGACTCGGCGAGGTGGTGCTGACCGGCGAACACCGAGTCGAGGCCCTCGTCGCGGGCCAGCCGCACGAGGGCGAGCTGCTCGTCGAGGACGGCGACGGGGTCCTGCGACGGCAGCCGCTGGTGGGTCAGGTGGATCCCGACCCGGACGGGTCCCGACGCTGGATCGGTGCCGGGGCCGTCGCCGCGGCCCGTGGCCTCAGCCACGGCAGGCCTCGGCGAACTCCCGCGCCGGGGTGTCGTCGCCGAGCCCGAGGACGGCGGTCCGCACCCGCTCGGCGGTCGCCTCGTCGGTCACCGTCCCGATGGTCCCGGCGAACTTCGCCGCGATCTCGTCGTTCGAGAGCGGTCGCTCGTCGTGCCCACGGTTGATCTGCTCGCGGCGCGACAGCCGCCGGCCGTCGGCGAGCTCGAGCTCCAGGTAGCCGCTGTAGGCGCGCGGGAAGGCGCCCTCGTGGTCCTCGACGACCTCGACGCGGCGAGTCAGCGCCGCCGTCGCCGGGTCGCGCAGCGCGTCGTCCTCGAGCTCGGCGAGCCCGAAGCGCCCACGCCGCAGGGCGGTCGCGACGACGTAGGGCAGGCTGAACTTGGCGTCGTACTCGTCGCGCGGCTCCCACTTGTTCGCCGCCGGCTCACAGACCACCTTGCCGGGCACCGGGTGGATCGCACAGTGGACCGAGACGACGTCGTCGCCGGAGAGGCCGTGCTCGGCGCGCAGGGCCAGCGCCGCGTCGGCGAAGGCGTGGATGAAGTGGCAGATCGGATAGGGCTTCACCGCGGTGCGCATGAGCTCCCACCGCTCCCCCAGCCCGTCCGCGACCGCGCCTGGGTCGGACTCGCGCTGCTGCAGGTGCGTGGCGTAGAGCCCGAAGCGACCCTCGTAGACCGCGGCCGGGCCCCGCCACTGCTGCTCGGCGAAGGCCGCCGCGGACATGCCCGAGCTCGCCGCCCACCCCGGGTGCAGACGCTTGGTCCACGACCCGTCCTCGAGGAACTCGAGCAGCCCCGCCGACATCGACCCGACGATGCCCTGGGCGGCGGTGATGCCCGCGGCGTCCAGGCCCCAGAGCTTCCCGGCCGTCACGGCCGCCCCGAAGGCGCCGGCGACCGCGGTCGGGTGGAACCCGACGTCGTGGAAGCCACCGGCCCCGCCGAGTCCGACCCGCGCGGAGATCTCGACCCCGAGCACGTAGGCGAGCAGCAGGTCCCGGGTGTTCGCGCCGGCCGTGGTCGCCGCCGAGATCGCCGCCGGCAGCGCCGACGCCGAGACGTGGGTGACCGCCGGGATGTGGGTGTCGTCGAAGTCCATGCCGTGCACGAGGACGCCGTTGAGGGTCGCGGCGTCCCGGGGCGAGAGCCGGTCCGGCATCCCCAGCACCGGGTGCTCACCGGACCCGAGCCGGCCGAGCGCGTCGCGGGCCTTCGTCGGGAAGTCGTAGCCGGTCGAGGCGAACGCCAGCCCGACCGCGTCGAGCACGAGGTACCGGGCGCGTTCGAGGACCTCGTCCGGCACGTCCTCGGGCCGGAACCGCGCCACGAAGTCCCCGACGGTGCCGGCGAGCGAGGTCCGGGGTGGGCTGTCGATCGTCATCGAGTCTCCTTCGATGTGGGCGGAGCCCTCGTGAGCACTTTCCGGGGCTATAGCCCCGGAAAGTGCTCACGGGCGCGGAGCGCACCTAGCCCAACAGGGGCTTCACCTTGGTGCCGAAGTCGTGGACGCCCTGCTCGAAATCGTCGAAGGTGAACATCATTCCCGCGACGCCGGGCATGCCCGCGACCTGGTCGATCTGTCGGGCCACCGTCTCGTAGGACCCCACGAGGGTGGCCATGTTGAAGTTGACCGCGCCCTCGGGGAGGTTGATCGTGCGCGCGGTGCCCGAGGAGTCGGCGGTCTGGTCGGCGCTGCCCTCGTCGGACATGTAGCCGAGCGCGGCCAGGTCGGCGCCCTCCCGGTAGGAGTCCCACTTGGCGCGGGCCTCCTCGTCGGTCTCGGCCATGATCGCCATGAACAGCGGCAGGGCCTTGACGTCGCGGCCCGACGCCGACGCGGCCTTGGCGAGGCGCTCGGTGGGGTCGCGGTACACCTCGGGGTCGTTGATGCCCGGGGAGAGGATGAAGTTGTAGTCGCCGTACTCGGCGCAGAACTGCATGCCGCGCTCGGACTGGCCGGCGCACACGACGTCGACCTTGCCCGAGGGCTGCGGCGAGAGGACGCAGTCGTCCATGTGGAAGTACTGGCCGTCCAGGTCGCAGCGGCCGGTCTCCCACAGGTCGCGCAGCACCTGGACGTACTCGGTCGAGTAGTCGTAGCGGTAGCCGAAGTACTCGTCGCCGGGCCAGAGGCCCATCTGGTCGTACTCGTTCTTGGCCCAGCCCGAGACGATGTTGACCCCGAAGCGGCCGGGCGCGATCGAGTCGATCGTCGACGCCATCCGGGCCACCAGCGCCGGCGGGAGCGTGAGCACCGCGGTCGAGGCGTAGAGCTTGATGCGCTCGGTGACCGCGGCCAGGCCGGCCATCAGCGTGAACGACTCGAGGTTGTGGTCCCAGAACTCGGTCTTCCCGCCGAAACCGCGGAGCTTGATCATCGAGAGGGCGAAGGCGAAGCCCTGGGCCTCGGCCTCCTGCACCACGCGCTTGTTCAGGTCGAACGAGGGCTTGTACTGCGGCGCGTTCTCGGAGATCAGCCAACCGTTGTTGCCGATCGGGATGAAGACACCGAAGTCCATGGGATCACACCTTCCAAAGGGGGCGGGGGCGCCGGGAGCGCCGGGGACAGCACCGACGTCGTTGTGGCGTGAGCCACGGACGATACCTCTGACGTTTAGACGGCGGAAGTCCTGATCACCGCCCCGGGCGGGATCCGCCGGTGGTGCCCGGTCCGCTCCTGGAAGACCCGCGCGGCCCGCAGCGCCGTCGCCTCCCCGTGGGGCGGGGCGAGGAGCTGCGCCGAGACCGGGCACCCGTCCGCCGCCACCCCCGTCGGCACCGCGAGCCCGGGCACGCCCGAGAGGTTGGCGAGCATCGTCGAGCGCGACTGCGCCGCGTAGAGCGGGTAGGGCACGCCGTCGACGACGACGCTGCCGTCGTCGAGCCGGGGCGCGGTGGACGGGCAGGTGGGGACGACGACGAGGTCCGCGACGGCGAACACCGCGTCCAGCTCGCGCTGCAGCTCCACCCGGAACTGCTGCGCCTGCAGGTAGTCGACCGCGGGGGTGGTGATCCCCTGGCTGATGCGGCGCACGACGACGGGGTCGTAGCGGTCCCAGCGGTCGCGGTCGATCCGGTGCAGCGTCGCCGCCTCGGTGAACACGATCTCGTAGCCGATGGCCAGCGCCGCCGCGGCACCCGGGATCTCCCCCGCGACCACCTCGGCGCCCGCCGCGACGAGCTCGGCGACCAGCGCGTCGACCCCGCGCCGGACCTCGGCGTCGCACAGCTCGGTCAGCGCGCCGCCGGGGACGGCGATCCGCAGGCCGTGCAGGTCACTCGCTGCCGGCGACCCGACGTCGGGACGGTCCGGACTCCAGCAACGCGGGTCACGCGCGTCCGGTCCGACCAGCTCGGCGAGCACCCGGGTGACGTCCGCGGCGCTGCGCGCGATCGGGCCGACCGTCTCGCACGTCCACGACAGCGGGAACACCCCCGCCCGCGACAGCGCCCCCGCGGTCGGCTTGAGGCCGGTCAGGCCGCACCACGCGGCGGGCAGGCGTGTCGAGCCGCCGACGTCGGTGCCGAGCGCGAACGGCACCGCGCGGGCGGCGACCGCCGCAGCGGACCCCGTCGACGAACCACCGGCCCAGCGGTCGGCGCGCCACGGGTTGGCGACCGGGCCGAAGCGCGGCGGGTGGGGCCCGCCGACGGCGAACTCGGTGGTCGCGTCCTTGCTGACCGGGATCGCGCCCGCCGCCTCGAGGCGCCGCACCACCTCGGCCGACACGGCGGCGGGCCGGTCGCCGTGGCACCACGATCCCGCCGTCGTGGGGACGCCGGCGACGTCGATGACGTCCTTGACCCCGAACGGCACGCCCTCCAGCGCCCGCGGCGTCCCGTCCGCCCAGCGGCGGGCGGACTCCGCGGCGGCCGCGTGCGCCCGGTCGTCGAGGGTGCGGATCGTGCAGTTCAGGGCCGCGTGGGCGGTGCGCAGCGCATCGAGGGACTCGGCGACGACGTCGACCGGGGAGCTCCCGCCGTCGGCGTACGCGGCGAGCAGGTCTCCGACGCCGGGTGCGTCGGCCCGGGCCGTCTCGGCGGGGCCGGCCGTCTCGGCGGGGCCGTGCGGCACGAACGGGCCGTTCGTACCGCTGGATGGTGACGAACGGCCCGTTCGTACCGGCGCCGCACCCGCCCCATCGGCGGGCGGGGCCCCCTCGCGCTCGACGAGAGCGGTCCGGGCCGTGCGGCGCAGCCACCGGTCCCCGTGCGCCGGGTCGGCGTCGAGGTCGAGGGGCCGCGGGCGGGCGCGCAGCGCCGCGACGGCCGGCTCCGCGCCGACCACCGCCTCGCGCATCGCCTCGACCTGCTCGGCGTCGAGGACGAAGCCCAGGCGCGTGACCTGGGCGTCGAGCTCCGCCGCGGCGGGGACACCGTCGCTCATCCCACGGAGGCCGTCCCGGCCAGCAGGGACTTCGCGACGACGGTGCGCAGCACGTCGTTGGTGCCCTCGCCGATCGACATGAGCGGGGCGTCGCGGTAGAGCCGCTCGACCTCGAACTCGGTGGAGTAGCCGTAGCCGCCGTGGATGCGCATGGCATCGGTCGCGCACTGCAGCGCGGTCTCCGAAGCGAAGATCTTCGCCATACCGGACTCGGTGTCCATCCGCACGCCGTCGTCCATCCGCGACGCCGCCCAGTAGGTCATCAGGCGGGCCGCCTGCAGCTGCACGGCGATCTCGGCGAGGCGCAGCTGGACGGCCTGGAAGTCGCCGATCGGCTGCTTGAACGCCGTCCGGTCGCGGGCGTAGGACAGGGCCTCGTCGTAGGCGCGCTGCGCGATCCCGACCGAGCGCGCCGCGATGTTGATCCGGCCGGTCTCGAGCGAGGACAGCGCCTGCTGCAGGCCGCGGCCCTCGACGCCGCCGAGGAGCTGGGACGAGGGCACGCGCACCTCGTCGAGCACGACCTCGCACGACTCGGTGCCCTTGTAGCCGAGCTTGCCGATGTCCTGGGTGACCTCGTAGCCCGGGGAGTCGGCGGCGACGAGCAGGATGCTCATCCCGCGGTGCGCGGGCTCGGCCTTCGGGTCCGTCTTGACCAGCACCGGCAGCGGGTCGGCGTGCCGGGCGTTGGTGATCCAGGTCTTCGTGCCGGTGATCACGTAGTCCGCGTCGGGACCGGTGCCGTCGCGGCGGGCCACCGTCGTGATGCCCTGCAGATCGGTGCCGGCCCCCGGCTCGGTCAGCGCGATCCCGGTCCGCCGCTCCCCCGTGGCGAGCTCGGGCAGGTAGGCGTCGCGCTGCTCCGGCGTGCCGTGGTGGGCGATCATCCAGCTCGACACCGAGTGGCTGCCGAGGATGCCCGCGATCCCCATCCAGCCGCGGGAGATCTCCTCGAAGGTCAGCGCGAACGAGACCGTGTCGACCTCGAGCCCGCCGTACTGCTCGGGGATCGCCAGGCCGAAGAGGCCCAGCTTGCGCATGCTCTCGACGATCTCGGTCGGGTACCGGCCGGAGCGCTCCCAGTCGCGGGCGACGGGGACGATCTCACGGTCGACGAAGTCGCGGAGCGAGTCGCGGTACAGCCGCTGCTCGTCGGACAGGGTGAAGTCCACGGTGCTCCTAACGGGCCGGCGCCGACGGCGCCTCGGGGACGGGGGTGCTGACGCCGGAGCCGACCTGCGAGAGCGGGACGCCGGCCTGCGCCGGGTCCGGTGGCGGGCCGAAGGCGCCGGCCGCACGCAGCGCGGCGACGCGCTCGTCGTCGTATCCCAGACCGCCGAGGACCTCGTCGGTGTCGCGGCCCATCGGCGGGCCGCCACGGGCGGGTGCGGCGTCGGCGCCGGGCGGCCCGACGCGCACCGGGGAGCGCAGCGAGCGGACGGTGCCGAACCGCGGGTGCTCGGTCTCGACGATCAGCGCCCGGGCCAGCGTGTGCGGGTCCTCGAGCGCCCCGGCCACCTCGTGGATCGGCGCGCACGGGATCCGCGCGGCGTAGAGCGGGTCGAGCCACTCCTCGACGGTGCGCACGCGGAAGAGGTCCTCGAGCAGGGGCACCAGCACGTCTCGGTGCCGGTCGCGGTCGGCGAACGTGGCGAACCGCGGGTCGGCGGCGAGGTCCGGGCGGTCCAGCACCTCGGTGAGGCGGTGCCAGAACTTCTCCTTGGCGCAACCCACGACGAGCCAGCCGTCGGCCGCCTCGAACGCCTGGAAGGGCACGAGCGAGGGGTGGGCCGAGTGGTGCGTGCGGGCCGGGGTGTAGCCCTCGGTGAGGTGCCAGGTGGCCGGGTAGGTCAGCAGGCTGATCGCGGTGTCGTAGAGCGAGAGGTCGCAGTCGGTGCCGACGCCGTCGCGACGGGCCTGGTGGATGCCCGCGAGCAGCGCGATCGCCGCGACGAAGCCGCCGCTGTAGTCCACCAGCGAGAGGCCGGCCTTCTGCGGGGCACCGCCGGGCTCGCCGGTCACCGACATCCAGCCGCCGAGGGCCTGGAGCACGTAGTCGTAGCCGGGCTCGTCCGATCGCGGTCCGGTCATACCGAATCCGGTGAGCGAGCAGCAGACGATCCGCGGGTTGATCTCCCTGAGATCCTCGTACCGGATGCCGAGCTTGGCCGGGACGTCGCCGCGCAGGTTGGAGTACACCGCGTCGGCGGAACGGACCAGATCGTGGAACACCTCGCGGCCGCCGGGCGTGCGGATGTCGAGCACCATCGAGGACTTGTTCTTGTTGAACGACTCGAAGAACAGCGAGTCCTCGCCCCCGGCATAGGGCGGGACGTAGCGGCCCACGTCGCCCCCCGAACCCGGGTCCTCGATCTTGATGACCTCCGCGCCCAGGTCGGCGAGGTGCATCGAGCCGAACGGCCCCGCCCCGTACTGCTCGAGCGAGACGATGCGGATGTCCTCGAGGGGCCTCACGTGCGGACCCCCTCGGTCTCGAGCGAC
>JAICLN010000356.1 GCA_025925615.1 Actinomycetospora sp.
CGGGGCCGGCGGCTGGACCGGGGCCGGCGGTCGAACGGGTCCGGGCGGCCCGAGCGCCGCGCGGGACGGACCACGCGGCGGGACCGGGGGCGACGCGGGGGCAGGGGGGGAGGCCGGTGCCGCGGCGCCTGCGGGCCGGCTCTGCGCGGCCGCGCCGACGAGGTCGCGCATCGGTTCGGTGGTGGCCGCGGCTCCGGCGGGGCGCAGGCCTCGCCTGCCCGAGCGCTTGCGGGCCAGGGGCACCATCGCGGGGGCGACGGCTCCGCGCCGGGGAGCCTCCGCCGGCTCGGGGACCACGGTGCGGGTCGGTACCGAGGGCGGGCCCGACCGGGAGCGCGATGCGTCGGGTTCGGCGCCTCGCTCACGGTCGTCGATCATGGAACCCCCGGAGAACCCGCCGAACAGGAACCGGGCGCTCCGTCGCCGCGCCGGGCCCACGGATCGTACTCAAGGGTCACCAGAACGTGGCCGGAGGGCCACCGGTCCGCGACCTCGGAAGCAACCCGGGTGACCGGATCGTGACGCGTTGGGCCGAACAGCGGACCGCAGGCGATCGTTCAGTCCTCGACGGACCCCGTCCGGGGTGCCCCGCACACGGCTCGGGCGACGCTCTCGACGCCGCGGCGTCCCGACGCCGCGCCCGCCAGCCGCACCCGGCCCTCCGCGTCGCGGAAGGCCACGGCGTTGCGCCCGGTGCGCTTGGCGACGTAGAGCAGCTCGTCGACCCGGTCCAGCGCGCCCGGGGTCGGGTCGCCCTCGCCCTCGGCCGGCACCGCCTCGGCGTCCAGGCAGCCCACCCCGGCGCTGACGGTCACCCGCAGGTCCGGCGCGATCGCGCTCCAGTCGTGCTCCTCGACGCGGGCGCGGATGCCCTCACAGGTCGCCACGGCGTCCTCGGGGGACGCCCCGGACAGGACGAGCGCGAACTCCTCGCCGCCGTAGCGCGCGCAGAAGCCCTCGGGGGCCGGGCCGTCGATGCCCTCGCGCATGAGGGTCACGAGCGTGCGCAGCACCGAGTCGCCGATCGCGTGGCCGTAGGTGTCGTTGACCAGTTTGAAGTGGTCGACGTCCACGAGCGCCACGCAGACCGCCTCGTCGGTGCTGTCACCCAGCGTCGACAGCCGCTCGTCGAGGTAGCGGCGGTTCCACGTGGCCGTGAGGCTGTCGCGGCGGCTCTGCTCGCGCGCCTCGGCCCGTTCCCGCCGAAGACGGTCGACTTCGCGGCGTAACTGCTCGGGCACGTGCACCGGAGGTGTGTCGCCGAGGTGCACGAGGGCCATCGCGGCGCGCAGGTGCTGGTAGGCGCGGCGCCAGTCGCCCCGGTCCGCCAGGACCTCCGCCGCCGCCTCGTGGGAGCGCGCCTGGTGCGCGCGGGTCTGTCCGGCCTCGTCCCCGCCGGCGTCCAGTCGCAGCGCCGCATCGATGCCCACGATCGGGGAGGTGTCGAACGTGCTGGCAGCGGAACCGTGGACGGCGTTCTCCGACGGACCCGGGGTGGTGACGGTCCCGACCACGACCGGCTCGGCGTTCGTCGTCGACGCCGCCGTGCCGGGTCGGCGACCGACCCGAGAGCCCCTCACGAACACCCGGTCCTCCCGTCTGTGTCCTTCCTCCAGTGTCGCGCGTGACGGCCTCAGTGCAACGCTCCCGCCCCGGCCGCGAGACAAATCAACCGTCCGGTCGATGTGACTCTGCGTCGAGGATCCGCGCTGCTGCTCATTCAGTCCCGAAAAGCTGCCCGACCGGGGGCTCAAGGTGGATCTTCGGTGACCGCCCGTGTGTGTGGTTTCAGTCAGCGCACGGTGCGTAGCCGGTGACGCGGCCGTCGCGGATGACGAAATGCTTCGAGCCGACGTCCTCCCGGACCTCCTGCTGGCCCTTGCGGACCGAGACGGCGGCCGCGACGACGTACACCGCGCCGCCTGGTGCGCCGGTGCCGGGCCCGGTCTCCGGGGGTCGCCAGCCGGGGTCGGGCCGCAGCGTGCGGGCGACGAGGTCGGTCCGCAGCGTCACGTCGCCGAAGCAGCGGTCGGGCGGGAACGGCGCACCCTGCGCCTGGGTGTCGCGCAGGAACTGCGTCTGGACCCTCGGCCCGGCGTCGCCGGCCTGGTTCGAGTCGGTGACGTAGCCGTCGATCAGGGCGCGGTCGCCCGACGGGACCAGGCCGATCCGGGCCTGCCCGGGGACGACGGCGCCGCAGCCGGCGAGGACGGCCGCGGCGAGCAGGGTCCCGACGACGAGGGCGGGTGCTCGTCGGCCGGGCACGGCTCAGCCGCCGGAGTTCATGACGTCGGCGCCCGCGGGCACCGTCGCGTCCTCGGGGTCGTCGAGCCAGCCCTCGGGAAGGGTGACGTGGCCGGGCGAGCCCTGCCGGCCGCGGGGACCGTCGGCCTCCGGCGGGAACGGCTGGTCGCCCTCGAGGCGGGCCAGGAGCGCGTCCAGGCTCTCGAGCCCGTCGATCATGCCCAGCTCGCGCCGCAGCTCGGAGCCGACGGCGAACCCGTGCAGGTACCAGGACATGTGCTTGCGGGCGTCCCGCACGCCCTTGCGCTCGCCGTGGTGGGCGATGAGCAGCTCGACGTGGCGGCGCATCACGCCCGCGACCTGGCCGAGCGTCGGCGGGGTCGGCGCCGGCCGGCCGGCGAACGCGGCCTCGAGCTCGCCGAACAGCCACGGGCGGCCCAGGCAGCCCCGGCCGACCACCACGCCGTCGCACCCGGTCTTCTCGACCATCGCCAGCGCGTCGTCCGCGGCGAAGATGTCGCCGTTGCCGAGCACCGGGACCTCGGCGGGCACGGCGTCGCGGAGCTCGGTGATGCGGCTCCAGTCGGCCTGGCCCGAGTAGCGCTGGGCGGCGGTGCGGGCGTGCAGGGCGACGGCGGCCGCACCCTCGGCGGCCGCGATGCGCCCGGCGTCGAGGAACGTCTCGTGCTCGTCGTCGATGCCGATGCGCATCTTCACCGTCAACGGCAGCCCACCGCGCGAGGCCTCGGCGACGGCGGCGCGCACGATCCGCTCGAAGAGCCGACGCTTGTAGGGCAGCGCCGCCCCGCCGCCGCGACGGGTGACCTTGGGGACGGGGCAGCCGAAGTTGAGGTCGACGTGGTCGGCGAGGTCCTCGTCGACGATCCGCCGCACGGCCCGCCCGATGGTCTCGGGGTCCACGCCGTAGAGCTGCATCGAGCGGGGCGTCTCGTCGTCGTCGAACGTGATCATCTCGGCGGTCCCGGGGTGGCGTTCCACCAGTGCCCGCGCGGTGATCATCTCGCACACGTAGAGCCCCGCGCCCTGCTCGCGGCACAGGCGCCGGAACGGCGGGTTGGTGACGCCCGCCATCGGCGCGAGCACGACCGGGGTCGTCAGCTCGTGCGGCCCGATGCGGAGTGGTTTCACGGCTCCCATTGTGCGCGCCAGGGCCCACGAATCGAGCGAAGGGCCCCGTCGGTCGACAAGACCGACGAGGGGCGCCCACCCTCGGAACCCGCGCACAACGGGGCGTTCCCACGAG
>JAICLN010000005.1 GCA_025925615.1 Actinomycetospora sp.
CGCGCGGAGCCGGGTCCCGAACTCGCGCTGCTCCGGGGTGAAGGAGGCGGTCGCCGCGTCGAGCGCCGCCGCCACGACCTCGAGCGGCGTGGCCCCGGCCGGCGCGCCCGCGGCGCCCTCGACGAGCAACGTGCTGTGGATCTCCTACCCGGCGGAGAGGACCTCGCGCTTGTCGGGGAAGTGCCGGAAGAAGGTCGCCTTGGAGAGGCCGGCCCGGGCGGCGATCTGGGCGACGGTCGTGTCGTCGTAGCCCTGCTCGGCGAACAGGTCGATCGCGGCGCGCACCAGCCGCAGCCCCGGGTTCGGCTCCCAACGCGCCACGGCCCCACTGTAGTGATGAGACACCGTCTCATCGTGCTGCTACAGTGACGAGACACAGTCTCATCGCGCACGAGGAGCGCCCCATGCACGTCTTCGTCACCGGCGGTTCCGGCACCATCGGCTCCGCCGTCGTGGCCGAACTGCTCGATCACGGCCACTCCGTGCTCGCACTGGCCCGCTCGGACGAGTCCGCGCGGGCGCTCGAGACGGCGGGCGCGCAGGCCTTGCCCGGCACGGTGGCGGACCTCGACGCGCTGCGGGCCGGCGCCGCGCAGGCCGACGGCGTGGTCCACCTGGCGTTCGGCACGGACTTCTCCAGCGCCGAGGCCCTCGCACGGTCGGTCGCCGAGGACGGCGCCGCTCTGGCCGCCCTGGGCGAGGAGCTCGCGGGGACCGACCGCCCGATCGCCGCGGTCTCGGGGACGCCCTGGGTGCCGGGCCGACCCGCGACCGAGGCCGACCCGCTGCCGACCGACGGCCCGGTCGGGGGCCGGGGTCGCTCGGTGGACGCGCTGCTCGCGCTGGCCCCGCGCGGGGTGCGCGCCACGGCCGTCCGCATGCCGCGCACCGTCCACCGCGACGGGCTGGGCGGGTTCGCGGGGTTGCTGACCGAGCAGGCACGACGGACGGGTGTGGCGAGCTACCCGGGCGACGGGACCCAGCGCTGGCCCGCCGTGCACGCGCTCGACGCGGCGGTGCTGTTCCGGTTGGCTCTCGAGTCGGCCCCGGCCGGGACGTCCTGGCACGCCGTCGCCGACGAGGGCGACGCGGTGCGCGACATCGCGGCGGTGATCGGCCGACGGCTGGGCCTGCCGGTCGAGTCCCGGCCCGAGGCGGAGTTCGGCCCGTTCGGCCCGATCTTCGCGATGGACCAGCCGGCGTCCGCCGCCCACACCCGCGAGGCCCTCGGCTGGACCCCGACGCACCCGGGCCTGCTCGAGGACCTGCATGCGCTGCCGCGCTCGTGAGCACTTTCCGGTGTCATGGCCCCGGAAAGTGCTCACGAGGCCGCAGGCCACCTAGTCCAAACAGAACTCGTTGCCCTCGGGGTCGGCCATGACGATGTTGCCGCCGACCAGCGGCGGGTCCGGCTCGACGCGCAGCAGCCGGGTGGCGCCGAGGGCCACGAGGCGGTCGCACTCCGCCTCGAGGGTGGCCATCCGCTCGTCGCCGGTCAGGCCGGGGGCGGCCCGCACGTCGAGGTGCACCCGGTTCTTGGCGGTCCTGCCCTCCGGGACCCGCTGGAAGAACAGCCGCGGACCCTCGCCGTCGGGATCGACCGCCGCAGAGGCCTCGTCGTGGCGCTCGGGCGGGATGCCCCACGCCGTCAGCGCCTCCGGCCACGTCGCGAACCCCGGCGGCGGGGGCTGCACCTGATAGCCGAGGACCTCGGCCCAGAACTCCGCCAGCCGGCCCGGAGCCGCACCGTCGAACGTCACCTGCACCGCGCGCGCCATACCCACCTCACCCCTTCCGTTCCGGGGCGAGCAGCCGCCCGCTCCCCGCGCCCGGGGACTCCCCGCCCCGCAGCCACACCCGCCGCACCGCGCCGCGCAGCGCGAGCCCGGCGTACGGGGTCACGCAGTGGCGGTGGCGCAGGGCGGCGGTGTCCACCTCGGCGATCTCGTCGGGGGCGAACACCACGAGGTCGGCGTCGCGGCCGGGCGCGATCGCGCCCTTGGCCCGCTCCAGGCCCGCGAGCGCGGCGGGCGCGGCCGACATCCACGCGGCGACGTCGTCGAGGGTGTGGCCCCGGGCCGCGGCCCCCGACCACACGACGCGCAGCGCGAGCCCCAGCGACGACACCCCGGCCCACGCCCGGCCGAACCCGCCGTCCTTGAGCTCGGGCGGGCAGGGCGAGTGGCCGGACACGACGGCGTCGAGGCGGCCCGCGGCGAGCGCGCCCCAGAGGAGCTCGCGGTTGGACTCCGAGCGCACCGGCGGGCAGCTCTTCCCGGCCGTGCTCGCCAGGGTCTCCGAGGCGAGCGCGAGGTGGTGCGGGCACGTCTCGCCGGTGATCGGCACGCCCTGCGCGCGGGCGGCACCGATCTCCTCGGCGGCCTCGAACGCGGAGACGTGCAGGACGTGGACGTGCGCGCCGGTCCGGGCCGCGACGGCGGCGAGCCGCAGCACCGCCGTCGTCTCCGCGCCGGGCGGGCGGGAGGCGAGGAAGGAGCGGTAGTCCTCGCCGGCGGGCGGGGCCTCGCCGAGCACCCCGTCGTCCTCGGCGTGCACCACCAGCGGGACCTCGAGCTCCGCGCAGGTCCGCGCCGCGAGCTCGAGGTCCTCGTGGGCGACCGGCGGGAACGCCGGCACGCCGGAGTCCGTGAGGGAGGACGCGAATCCGCACACCCCGGCGTCGACGAGCGCGGCCATGCGGTCGGGGTCGACCCGCCCCTCGGGGTCGGGGACGCCGTCGCGCAGCGGCACCGCGCCGCCCCAGAACGCGACGTCCACGGCGACCTCACGACGGGCCGCGTCCCGCTTCGTGATCAGCGCGTCGACGTCGACGGTCGGCGGGATCGCGTTGCGGGGCATGTCGACGACGGTGGTGACCCCGCCCGCGGCCGCCGCGGCGGTCGCCGTCGCGAACCCCTCCCACCCGGAGCGGCCCGGTTCGCCGAGGTGGACGTGGGTGTCGACGAGGCCCGGCAGCAGCGCCTCGTCGTCGGCGAGGTCGACGACGACGGTGCCCTCGGGCACCGGGGCGTCGATCGCGGTGACGTCGGCGATCCGGCCGTCGGCGACGACGACGGCGGCCGGTGCGGTCCCGGTGGGCAGCACCGCCCGGCGGGCACGGATGACGAGGGCAGGGGTGGGCTCCATCGCCTGGCGAGACTAGGGGGTGCCCGGTGTCACCCTGCAGCGCGCCGTCACTCGTTCGTCGTCGTGGCCTCGCGGGAGCCGACGGTCCGGTCGGGTCCGGTGCCGTTGGGTCCGCCGCCGGGACGGGACCCGCCGTCGGGGACGTCGTCGTCCCCCAGCTCGCCCGGGCCGTCGGTCGGCCGGACCCGGCGCAGCCACGAGAACCGCGTCTTCGGCTGTTTCGCCGCGGGCGCGGGCGCCATGTCGGACGGGTGCTCCTCGTCGGAGCGGGCGCGGGCGTCGATCTGCTCGTTGATGTAGCGGGCGATCTCGGCCGCGACCGCGACGACGGGCACGGCGAGGAACGCCCCGACGATCCCCGCGACACTGCCACCGCCGGTCACGGCCAGGATGATCACGGCGGCGTGCAGGCCCAGGCCGCGACCCTGGACCAGCGGCTGGAGCAGGTTCCCCTCGATCTGCTGCACCGCGAGGATGAGGATCAGCACGACCAGGGCCTTGGTGAAGCCGCTGGAGACCAGGGCGATGAGCACCGAGAGCGCGCCTGCGGTCAGCGCGCCGACGATCGGGATGAACGCGCCGAAGAAGGTCAGCACGGCCAGCGGCAGCGCCAGGGGCACCCCGATGATCACCAGGCCCACCCCGATGCAGGCCGCGTCGATGAAGCCGACGATGGCCTGCGAGCGGATGAACCCGCCGAGGCGGTCCCAGGAACGGGCGCCGACCTCGGCCAGGTGCATGCCCGCCGAGGCCCCGACCTGGCGGCGCATCCACGGGAGGAAGCGGTAGCCGTCCTTGACGAACAGGAACGCGAGGACGAGGGCGAGCACCATGTCGATGAGGCCGTTGGCGATCGTCGTCAGCCCGGTGAGCACGGTGCCGGCGATGGAGGTCGCCGAGCTCTGCAGCTGGTTGATCGCGCCCTGGACGACCTGCCCGATCTGGCTCTGGCCGAGCCCGAACGTCGTCGAGAGCCAGCGCTCGACGTCGGACAGGCCCGCGGTGGCGCCCGTGACGAGCTGCGGGACCTGCGCGACGACCGACGGCGCGATCGCCGCGATCACGCCCCCGACGACGGCGAGGGCGCCCACCACCACGATCAGGGACGCGAGCAGCGGCGGCACCCGGTGCATGCGCATCCAGGTGGCCGGGGGCTCCAGGACCGTCGCGATGATCAGCCCGAGCAGCACCGGCAGCACGATCGACCACAGCTGGCCGATGATGACGCCGAGGAGCGAGAGCCCCAGCGCGGTGAGGACGAGGCGCAGGCTCCAGCGGGCGGTCCACGACAGCCCGTCCCCGATCAACCGCCCCCGGCTCTCGCGCCGGGGCGGCGACGACCCGCGGCCTCCCGCGGGGTTGGGCTGCGTCATGCGCTGTCCCTCCGACCTGCGCCCCGGGCCCGGTTGCTCGGAGGATGTGCTGTCGTACCCGCGAACGCACGAAGGGCACCCCCACATTCTCGCGGGGATGCCCCTCGTCCCGGTAGCCGCGGACGGATCAGCCGGCCATGGCCTTCTGCAGGCCCTCGTCGAGGGCGTCGAGGAAGTCCTGGGTGTTGAGGTACGGGGCGTCCTTGCCGATCAGCAGCGCCAGGTCCTTGGTCATCTTGCCGCTCTCGATGGTGTCCACGCAGACGTCCTCCATCTTCTGCGCGAAGTCGACGAGGGCGTCGTTGCCGTCGAGCTTGCCCCGCTGGGACAGGCCGCGGCTCCAGGCGAAGATCGAGGCGACCGGGTTGGTCGAGGTCTCCTTCCCCTGCTGGTGCTGGCGGAAGTGGCGCGTGACCGTGCCGTGGGCGGCCTCGGCCTCGACGGTGCCGTCCGGGGTCATGAGCACCGAGGTCATGAGGCCCAGCGACCCGAAGCCCTGCGCGACGATGTCGGACTCGACGTCGCCGTCGTAGTTCTTGCAGGCCCAGACGTAGCCGCCGTCCCACTTGAGCGCCGCGGCGACCATGTCGTCGATGAGGCGGTGCTCGTAGGTCAGGCCCGCCTTCTCGAAGTCGGCCTTGAACTCCGCCTCGAAGATCTCCTCGAAGGTGTCGCGGAACATGCCGTCGTAGGCCTTGAGGATGGTGTTCTTCGTCGACAGGTAGACCGGGAAGTTGCGGTCCAGGCCGTAGCGCAGCGACGCGCGGGCGAAGTCGACGATCGAGTCCTTGAAGTTGTACATGCCCAGCGCGACGCCCCCGGCGTCCGGGAACTTCGCGACCTGGAACTCCATCGGCTCGCCCTCGCCGTCGGGCGTGTAGCTGATGGTGACCGTGCCGGGGCCCGGGACCTTGAAGTCCTGCGCCAGGTACTGGTCGCCGTGGGCGTGACGGCCGACGACGATCGGCTTGGTCCAGTGCGGGACGTAGCGCGGGATGTTCTGACAGACGATCGGCTCGCGGAAGATGACCCCGCCGAGGATGTTGCGGATCGTCCCGTTGGGCGAGCGGTACATGCGCTTGAGGCCGAACTCCTCGACCCGCGCCTCGTCCGGGGTGATCGTCGCGCACTTGACGCCCACGCCGTGGCGCTTGATCGCGTTCGCCGCGTCGACCGTGACCTGGTCGTCGGTCTCGTCGCGCTTCTCGATACCGAGGTCGTAGTACTCGAGGTCGATGTCGAGGTACGGGTGGATCAGCTTGTCCTTGATGAACTGCCAGATGATCCGGGTCATCTCGTCGCCGTCGAGCTCGACGACGGTGCCGTCTACCTTGATCTTCGCCACGTCTGCGGGCTCTCCTCTCGCGCCGGGTCACGGCGCCGCACGGGTAACGGGGGCGCTCGCCGGGGCCCGTCGAGGCCCGTGCGCTCCTTGCGACCGCACGCTATCAACGGCGCATAGACGGCGACGGCTCGCCGGGCGTCACCCCCGTCACCGGTCCGGGGGTCGTCACCGGTGGGCACGCCGTCAGCGGCTCGCGAGCGGTCCGCCGGTGATCGTCAGGGACACGAGGATGACGACGAGGCCGAACACGGTGTAGGTCAGCACGTCGACCCGGCGGGGGCGGACCGCGAGCAGGCCGGCGGTCCGGTCCGGCAGGGCGGCACGGAGGACGGCGGCGAGCAGCAGCGCGAGACCGAGCTCGGTCGTGCCCTCGCGCCAGTGCTGCAGCCCGATCCGGACGAACGCGATCGCGACGACCACCAGCACCGCGGTGAGGGGCGCCTGCGCCCGGACCCGCCGTCCGAGCGCGCGCAGCCAGTGCCCGGCGGTCCGGGGCGGCCGGGCGTGGCGGCCGGCGCCGGGACGACCGCCGTCGCGCTCGGGCAGCACCACGGTCGGGAAGGAGCCGGTGGCGGTCGCGGGCCCGATCGCGCGCTCGGGCTGCTCCCCGCGCTCGTCCGCGGTCTCGTGGGGGGCCGTCACGTCGTCACCCCCCGCTCCCGAGCAGGGCCTCCGCCCGCTCGACCACGTTGGTGAGCAGCATGGCCCGGGTCATCGGCCCGACCCCGCCGGGGTTGGGAGCCACGAACCCGGCAACCTCCCGGACGTCCTCCGCGACGTCGCCGAGGATGCCGTCCGGGCCGCGGGAGACGCCGACGTCGAGCACGGCGGCCCCGGGCCTCACCATGTCCGCGGTGACCATGCCGGGCACGCCGGCCGCTGCGACGACGACGTCGGCGGCGCGGACCTCCGCGGCGAGGTCGCGGGTCCCGGTGTGGCAGAGCGTGGGGGTCGCGTTCTCACTGCGGCGGGTGAGCAGCAGGCCCAGCGGGCGGCCCACGGTGATCCCGCGACCCAGCACGGCCACCTTGGCGCCGTCGAGGGGCACGTCGTAGCGGCGCAGCAGCTCGACGATGCCGCGCGGGGTGCAGGGCAGCGGCGCGGGCTCGTTGAGCACGAGGCGGCCGAGGTTGGTCGGGTGCAGGCCGTCGGCGTCCTTGTCGGGGTCGACGCGCTCGAGCACCGCGTTGGCGTCGAGCCCCTTCGGCAGCGGGAGCTGCACGATGTAGCCGGTGCACGCCGGGTCGGCGTTGAGCTCGTCCACCGCGCGCTCGACGTCGGCCTGGGTGGCGTCGGCGGGCAGGTCGCGGCGGATCGAGGTGATGCCGACCTTGGCGCAGTCGCGGTGCTTGGCCCGCACGTAGGACTGCGAGCCCGGGTCCTCCCCGACGAGCACCGTCCCCAGACCGGGAGTGCAACCCGCCGCCGCGAGCTTGGCGACCCGCTCCGAGAGCTCGGCGGTGATGGTCGCGAGGGTGGCCTTGCCGTCCAGGATCGTCGCGGTCACGGCGCCCATCATCGCGCGCCGGGGGCGGTCGTGTCCCGGGTGCTCGCCGACGGGGCGGCACGGGAGCGGGCGAGCACCTCGAGGAGCTCCTCGTCGGGGCCGACGAGGAAGGCCTCGTCGCCCGCCGCGAACCGCGTGTCGCGGCGCGGCGGGTGCTCGAGCGGGGCGCCGTCGTCGGTGGCTCGGTCGCCGGTGGCTCGGTCGTCGGTGGCTCGGTCGTCGGTGGCTCGGCCGTCGGTGGCTCGGTCGTCGGTGGCTCGGTCGTCGGTGGCTCGGTCGTCGGTGGCGCGGCGCAGCGCCACGACCCGGGTGCGCAGGGACAGGTCGCGCATCGCGAGCCCGTCGAGCGCGCTGCCCGCCCCGACCCGCAGCCGGCCGAGCAGGAACGCCTGGCCGTGGACCGGGAAGGTGCCGAGGACGTCGAGCCCGAGCGCCGCGCCGACGAACCACGGCGCCGCGAGCTCGACGATCGAGCGCACCGACCCGAACCCGAATCGCCGCGAGACGGTGCGCGCGAGCTCGCGGTCGAACAGCCGCAGCACGACCGGGACCTCCGCCCGCTGCTCGCCCAACAGGTCCCGCACGGCCAGGCCGGTCTCGATGTTGGCCATGTCGTCGCTGGTGGTCACGGCGACCGCGGCCGCGAGCCCGACCCGCGCGTCCCGCAGCGCTCCCGTCGTCGTCGCGTCGCCGAACACCACGGGGATCCGCAGGGCGCGGGCCCGCGGCAGGTGGCGGTTGGCCGGGTCGGACTCCACGACGACGACGTCGCGACCGCGGGCGTGGAGGGCCTCGGCCACCGACACCCCGACCGCGCCGAGCCCGACGATCACGACGTGCCCCACCGACGCCGCCGCCGCGCGCCGCCCGGCGGTCGTCGAGAGCCGGCGGCTGATGAGCATGTCGGTGAAGTACGCGATGGGGATCGCCGTCGTCACGACCCCGGCGAGCATGAGGAACACCGCCCACAGACGCAGCCACACCGCCTGGTCGGCGAAGCTGTAGTCCCCGAACCCGACCGTCGCGACCGACTCGACGGTGAAGTAGAGCGCGTCGACCACGCCCAGCCCGCGCCCGTCGGGGTAGTGGTACCCGAGCGTGATCACGCCCGTCGAGACGACGAGCAGCCCCGCCAGCGCGGCGATCGCCCAGCGCAGGCCCCGGTCGGACTCCCGGCCGAGCGCGAGGATCGCGGCCGCGGCGCGCTGGAGGGCGCCGGCTCGGCCGTGGGTGGCGTCGGCGTCGAACCCGGCGCCGCGGCGGGTCCTCGGTCCCCGGCGGCGGGGCGTCGCGGCGGTCGCGGTCTCCACCCCGGCCCCGGCCAGTTCCTCGTCCGTGCCGAGCACGGTCACCCGGTCCCCGCTCCTGACCCGGTGGTCGCGGCTCGGGCACAGGTGCGTGGTCCCGTCCGGCTCCGCGGTGACCGCGAGGGGGGCGAGGTCGCCGTAGAGCGCGCGCAGGGTCGCCGGGGCGCGGGCGGCGGTGCCGGCCGCGACGAACCGGGTCCCGGCCACGTCGAGTGCGTGCGCCGGGCTGCGCAGGCAGGCCTCGACGAGGGCGGGGGTCACGAGGGCGGCGACGTCGAGGACCGCGCCGGGCCCGGGGTCGGCGGCGACGGCGCGCCCGATGGCGGCGTTGCCCAGGGACGTGACCACGCGGACGTCGGGCCGCTGCTCGCGCACGTGCAGCGCGACGTGCAGATTGCGCAGGTCACCCTGGTCGCCGCCCATGACACAGACGACCGCGCGTGCGGTGCCGAGCCCGGCCGCGTCGAGGCTGCCGGGGACCGTCGGGTCGGCCTCGACGAGCGGGACGCCCCACGTCTCGAGGACGTGGGCGCCGCGGCGGTGTCCCCGGTCGTCGTCGACGACCACGACCGGCTCCCCCCGGTGGTGGAGCTGTTCGACGATCCGGAGGCCGAGACCGCCGAGACCGCAGACGACAACGTGGGCGCGGTCCGCCGGACCCGGGTCCTCCCGCCCGTCGTCGTGCCGCGGACCGGCGGTCCGGTCAGCGCCCACGGCGGGCGAGCGCGGCGTCGGCCGCGGCGACCGCGGCGGCGTAGACGGCGTGCTGCGCGACGCTGACGAGGAGCAGCCGCGGACCCCACCGCCAGGGCACCGGGGTGCCGCCCAGCACGGGGAAGAGACCCAGCGCCATCGTCTCGCAGCCCAGGAAGAAGACCACCCCGGCCGCGGGCTCGCCCCCGAGGCGGTGGCGCAGCTCGGCGTGGACGGCCCCGACGGCGGAGCCGTACCCCCAGTGGACGAGCCAGAACAGGGCCCGCCGGCCCGCGGCGCTCCGCGGGGCCCAGCCGGACACCCGTTGGAGGACCGTCGCGGCCGCCACGACGACGTGGTCGGAGTGGTCGTAGTCGAGGATCTCGGTGATCTCCTCGGGGGTCGTGCCGCGCCGCAGGGCGTGGATCTCGCGGTACGCGCGACCGGTCACCGACATCGCGGCGGTCCCCGCGGCACCGGCCAGTACACCCCGGAGGAGGCGTCCGAACACCCGGATGGCCCTGTCCGATCGGGTAGGTGGGCCCGACGACGACAGCGGTCGGACGGAGCTCCTCATGGTTCAGGAGCATGCCTGAACCGGTTCATGTACGGGCGGGAGCGGCACCCCTACTGTCGGTCGGTTCCCCAACCCTCGTGCAAGAGATCACACTTCCACGGTTAGCGAACGTCGGGTGCACCCGGACGACCGGTGCACACCAGCGTCCGTCGAAGCACACAAAGGAGTGGTGATGACCACAGTCGACGAGAGCGCCGGGGCGCACGCCGCCGAGCCCCGGGCCGCGGACGCGGCCGCTGCCGAGGCGGCCGCGGCGGCCGCCAACCCAGCGCTGGTCGGCGTGCCCATGTTCGTCATCGGCTCGGTCGCCCTCGGGCTGTACCTCATCGGGTTCACGGGGTCCGACAACGCGGCGATCGGCATGCTCCCGATCCTCATCCTGTGCAACGGCCTCGGTCTGATCATCGCCTGCATCTGGGCGATCCGGAACCATTCCGGGCCGGTCGCGGCGATCTTCGGCATCTTCGCCGGTTTCTGGTTGAGCTTCCCGCTGCTCGTGCTGGGGATCGCTCACGGTTGGTTCGGACCCGCGACCGAGACGGCGGCGCAGACGGGAGCCAAGGAGACGTTCCTGCTCTCCTGGTTGGTCGGCATCGTGATGCTGACGCTGGCGACGCTGCGCCTGCCGTCGATCTTCACGCTGCTGTTCCTGCTGGTCGACGTGGCCCTGCTGCTCGTGCTGCTCGGGACTGCCGCGGGCTCGACGGGTCTGCTGGCCATCGGCGGGATCGTGGTGTTCGCGTTCGCCCTGGTCGGCGTCTACCTGTTCTTCGACGCCATGAGCGTCGCGAACGGGGGGACCTCGCTTCCGATGGGTCGGCCGCTGATCAAGAGCTGACCACCACGATGTCGCGGTTCCGCCGCGGCGAGTGCTGACGGAGGGGGTGCCTCCGGCCGTTCGGACCGGCCGGAGGCGCCCTCTTCCATTGTCCGCGATGTCCGTTGCCGGCCGGTGTCGGGCCGCCACACGGATCACTGGAAGTCCCGGGAGCGCGACGGCACCACCAGCTCGAGGCGCTCGACCCGGTCGGCCACCAGGTTGATCACGGTCGGGGCGTCGGGCGCCCGCTCCACCCGCCCCCGGATCACCAGTGCCGCGCTCGTGCGCGCGACCACCCGGTGGCGCGCCCAGAGCCCCTCCGAGCAGACCACGTTGAGCATCCCGGTCTCGTCCTCGAGGTTGAGGAACGTCGTCCCGCCCGCCGTCGCGGGGCGCTGCCGATGGGTGACCACCCCGCCGACCTCGATCCGTTCGCCCTCCCCGACCTCCGCGACCCCGGCGACGCTCAGCGCTCCCCGCTCCTCGAGCGCCGACCGCAGGTGCGCGACCGGGTGGCCGTCCGGGGTCAGGCCCGTCGCCCACACGTCGGCGATCGTCAGCTCCACCGCCGACATCCCCGGCAGGGCCGGGGCGTCGAGCCCCACGGCGGTGTCCGGGAGCCGGTCGTGCCGGGCGCCCGCCCGCACCACCGCCGTGCCGGCCGCGGCCGCACCCGCCGCCCAGAGCGCCTCCCGCCGCTCGAGCCCGAAGCAGCCGAGCGCGCCCCCGGTGGCCAGGGCCTCCAGGTGCGCGGCGGTGAGGTCCGCCCGCCGCGCCAGGTCCGCCGCCCCGGTGAAGGGCCGCCGCTCCCCGCGGTCCTCCCCCCCATCGGCGTGCTCCCCTGGATTCGGCGTCTCCCGCGCCGCCACGATCCGCTCCGCGACCTCGTCCCCGAGCCCGCGCACTCCCCCGAGCCCGAGACGGACCGCGACCCCGCCCTCGCTGCCCGGGTACGGCTCCAGCTCGGGCTCGGCCCGGCTGCGCTCGACGTCCGGGCCGAGGACGACCACCCCGTGGCGGCGGGCGTCGGCGACCAGGCTCTGCGGGGAGTAGAAGCCCATCGGCTGGGCCCGCAGCAGGGCCGCGCAGAACGCCGCCGGGAAGTAGTACTTGAACCACGCCGAGAGGTACACCAGCGACGCGAAGCTGATCGAGTGGCTCTCCGGGAAGCCGAAGTTCGCGAACGCCTTGGTCTTCGCGAAGATCCGATCAGCCAGGTCCCCGGTGATCTGGTTGGCGGCCATCCCGGCGTAGAACCGCTCGCGCAGCCGCTCGAGCCGTTCCTCGGAGCGCTTCGCCGAGAGCGCCCGGCGCAGCTCGTCGGCCTCGGCCGCGCTGAACCCGGCGACGTCGGTGGCCAGCTGCATGAGCTGCTCCTGGAACAACGGCACCCCGAGGGTCTTGCGCAGCGCCGGTTCGCAGAGCGGGTGGTCGTAGACGACCTGTTCCTGCTTGTTGCGCCTGCGGATGTAGGGGTGCACCGACCCGCCCTGGATCGGCCCGGGACGGATGAGCGCGACCTCGACGACCAGGTCGTAGAACTCCCGCGGCTTCAACCGCGGCAGGGTGGCCATCTGCGCGCGGGACTCCACCTGGAACACCCCCACCGAGTCGCCCTGCGCGAGCATGGCGAAGACCGCGGGGTCGATGGGTTGCAGCTGGTGGAGCTCGATGCGCCGGCCGTGGTGGGCGGCCACGTAGTCGCTCGCGTAGTGCAGCACCGAGAGCATGCCCAGCCCGAGCAGGTCGAACTTCACCAGGCCGACCGCGGCCGCGTCGTCCTTGTCCCACTGGATGACGCTGCGGTTCGCCATCCGCGCCCACTCCACCGGCACCACCTGGTCCACCGGCCGGTCGCAGATGACCATGCCCCCGGAGTGGATGCCGAGGTGGCGCGGGAAGCCCGCGATCTCCTCGGCGAGCGTCGCCACCGCCCGCGGCATCCCCGGCACCTGGTCGCCCAGCTCGGCTCCCGGCCCCCACCGGTCGATGAGCTTGCTCCACGCGTCCTGCTGCCCCTGCGCGAAGCCGAGCGCCCGGGCGGCGTCGCGCACCGCCGAGCGCGGCCGGTAGGTGATGACGTTGGCGACCTGCGCGGCCCGGTCCCGGCCGTAGCGCTCGTAGACGTACTGGATGGCCTCCTCGCGCCGGTCGGACTCGATGTCCAGGTCGATGTCGGGGTAGCCGTCGCGCTCCGGGGAGAGGAAGCGCTCGAAGAGCAGGTCCATCTCCACGGCGTCGACGTGGGTGATCTTCAGGGCGAAGCAGACCGCCGAGTTCGCGGCCGAGCCCCGCCCCTGGCAGTAGATGTCCGCCCGGCGGCAGAACTCCACGATGTCGGCGACGATGAGGAAGTAGCCGGGGAAGTTCTGCCCCTCGATGATCGCCATCTCGTGGTCGATCACCTGCCACGCCCGCGGGTTGTCCGCGCGGGAGCCGTAGCGCTCGCGGGCCCCCTGCTCGGTGAGGTGGCGCAGCCAGGTGCTCTCGGTCTCTCCCGGCGGGACGTCGAACGGTGGCAGCTCCGGGGCCAGCAGGGAGAGCTCGAACGCGCACTCCCGGCCGAGCACCGCCGCGTGCGTGACCGCCTCGGGGTGGCGCGCGAACCGGGTGGCCATCTCGACCCCGGAGCGCAGGTGCGCGGTGCCCGGCGGCAGCCAGCCCTCGGCCTCGTCGAGGCTGCGCCGCGCCCGGACCGCCCCCAGCGCGGCGGCGATCCGGGCCCGGTCCGGCGTGGCGTAGTGCGCCGCGGTGCTCGCCACGGTGGCCAGGCCGGCGCGGGCGGCCAGCTCGGCGAGCAGGTCGTTGCGCTCGACGTCGGCGGGCAGCCCGTGGTCGGTCAGCTCGACGGCCACCGACTCCGACCCGAACAGGCCCACCAGACGGTCCAGCGCCCGGGCCGCCGCGTCCGGTCCACCCGCGTCCAGCGCCCGGCGCACGTGGCCCTTGCGGCAGCCGCTGAGCACGACGACCCGGTCGCGCAGCAGCGCGGCGGTGCGCTCGAGATCGTGCACCGGGCGACCCTTCTCGGCGTCGTCGTGCATCGCGGCCTCGGTGATCGCCCGCGAGATCGCCCGGTACCCCGCGGGGTCGCGGGCCAGCACCAGCAGGTGCTCCCCCTCGGGATCGGCCACCCCGTTCTGCGGGCCGGACAGGCCCAGGGAGAGCTCGGAGCCGAACACGGTCCGCACCCCGAGCCCGTGCGCGGCCTCGGCGAAGCGGACCACCCCGTACATCCCGTCGTGGTCGGTGAGCGCGATCGCCTCCAGGCCGAGCCGGTGGGCCTCCTCGACGAGCTCCTCCGGCTGGCTCGCCCCGTCGAGGAAGCTGTAGGTGGAGTGCGTGTGCAGCTCGGCGAAGGGGACCGTCGTCGCCGTGGCGCTCCCCGCGACCGTGTCGGCCGGCGGCCGGTAGGGCGCGCGCGTGCGGCTCCAGGCCGGTGAGTCGCCCCCGTCGCCGGGGTGCACCTCGTCGCGCGGGCGGGCCCCACGGCGGTTCTCGCGGACCGGGACGGCGCTCACGTCCGCCGGGTGGATCGAACCGGGCCCGTCGACCTCCGGGGCGTCCTCGCCGGGCGATCCCGCCCCGCGCTCCCCGGACGTGGACCGGGCGGGTCGGCCCGCGAGGATCCGCTCCATCTCCGACCAGCTCACCGCCGGATTGCCCCAGCCCATCAGCCCTCCGATCCCCGTCGATCGAACATGTGTTCGATATGGACGAGAGTAGCGCCCCGGTCCGACAGCGTCGGGTCGGATCCGCCGGATCCGCCTCGGGCGGGCGATGCTGACGGTCCCGTTGATGGACTCTCCGATCCTGATCTGCTACCACTGCCGGATGCCACCGCTGGTCATCGCCCTGCCCACCGACGATCGGGTCCGGGCGCACGCCTTCTACCGTGACGGCCTCGGCCTCGGCGCGGTCGGGACGCCGGCCGAGGACGGCGTGCCCGAGCCGCTGCAGGTCGTCGTCTCGGACCAGGTCCACCTCATGCTCATCCCCCGGGGCGGCTTCGGGTGGGTGACCGGCGACCACGAGGTCGCCGCGCCCGGCACCAGCGAGTGCCTGCTGAGCCTCCCGGCGGCCGACGACGCCGAGGTCGACGCGGTGTTCGCCCGGGCCGAGGCCGCCGGCGCCACGGTGGTGGGGCGCCCGGTGACCCGGCCGTGGGGCCACCTGGCGACCTTCGCCGACCCGGACGGCCACCTCTGGCAGGTCATCCACGCGCCCGCTCAGTCGTAGATCCCCTCCACCGTCCACCGGTCGTCGCGCAGGACCAGGAGCAGCGCCAGGCCCACCGCGTCGGCCGAGGAGGCGGCCGGGTCGGGAGCCAGGTCGGCCGCCGGGTCGGGGTCGTCGCCGCCGTCGGCCCGGGGCCCGTCGCCGAGCTCGCCGGTCGTCCCCGCGGCCGGCCAGGAGACCGGGGGGACGCACACCACCTGGACCCGCACGCACCCGGCCGGGGCCCGCGGGTCCCACCACCGCCCCTCCTCCGGCCAGGGACCGCCCCAGGCCCGCACGGGCGCCGTCCCGGCGTCGTCGCCGATCGCCACCTGCGCCGGGGCCGCCGAGAGCCCGCCCCGCGGCACCGTGTGGACCGGCCGACCCCGGGCGTCGAGGACGCGGGCGGGCAGGGGCGAGGGCGGGACCGTGGACGGCGACGGCGCGGGCAGCGCCCCCGGCCAGGGGGCCGCCGGGTCGAGCGCCGGGACCCGCTCGTCCCCCCAGGGCACGCTGCGGACCCGCTCGGCCGGCCCGCGCCCACCACCGGGGACCCCGGTGAGCACCTCCTCGGGCCCGAGCAGCCCCTGCACCCGCACCAGCGCGCGTCCGGCGCGCTCGTCGGCGACCCCGGTCTCCCCCCACAGCCCCAACTGCAGGCGCCCGGCGTCGACCACCTCCTCCGGCACCAGCCGCAGGGCCGCGAGCCCCTCGCCGGCGCTCGAGCGGGTCCCGCTCCGCCGCGACAGCCACCCCTCGAGCTGCCAGCGGACCCGGTCGGCGGTGGCGGCCGGGGTCAGCGGCTCGGCGCAGCGCCAGGTGCGGGCGAGCTCGTCCCCGGTCGTCGTCCGGGCCTGGACCCCGAGGCGGGTGCAGGCGAGCCCGGCATCGCCCAGGACGGCGTGGAGCCGCTCGGCGAGCGCCCGGGAGGCGAACGCGGCGGCGTCGACCCGGTCGACCGGTGGATCGAGGGGGACCTCGACGGTGAGCGTGTCGGGCACCCGCCGTCGGGACGGCGGGCGTTCGTCGAGGCCGCGCGCCAACCGGTGGGCCCGCACCGCGGCCGCGTCGAACCGGGAGGCGACGTCGGCCGCGGGCAGGCCGGCGAAGTCCCCCAGCGTGGTCAGCCCCAGGCGGCGGAGCAGCCCGACGAGCTCGGCGCGGGCCGTCGCCCCCGGGACGTCCGCCCCCGCGGTGTCCGGCTCGACCCCGGGCTCCATCTCGAGCTCGGCGACCGGCCGCGGGGCGAGGAACGCCGGGGAGCCCCCGGCCGGGACGATCACGCTGCGCCGGGCCGCCAGCGCGGCCGCGAACACCCCGTCGGCCACCCCCACCTGGCACTCGACCCGGGCCCGGCCGGCGACGTGGTCGACCAGGCGCTCGGCCACGGCCTCCTCGCTCCCGAAGTAGCGGGCGGGGCCGCGTGCCGCGAGCACCACGAGCCCGGGACGGATCACCTCGACACCCGGGGTGATCTCCTCCACCGCCGCGGCGACCGTCTCGAAGGCCCGGGCGTCCCGGTCGGCGTCCCGGCCGAGCACCGCGAGGTCCGGGCAGCGCGCCTGCGCCTCCCGCCGTCGCAGCCCCCGCCGGATGCCCTGCGCCCGTGCGGTGGCCGAGCAGGCGACCACCCGGTGGGCCACGAGGACGGCGGCGGGACGGTCGGCCGGGATGCCGGACTCGGCGCACGCGGCGATCACCGGCCAGTCCGGGCACCACAGCGCCACCACTCGGATCGGGGCCCTCGTCGGCCCCGGGTCCGCGACGCTCACCCCGTCCTCGCCGGGAGGTCGACCGGCGCCGGGACCGGCTCCTCCGCGGCACCGACGGTCTCCGCCACGCGCCCTTCGGGGCCGGGGAGCAGGACGTCCTCCCACCGGTCGCGCGCACGACCCCGGGCGGCGCAGCGCAGGTGCACCCGCCGCGACCGCAACCGGCCCGCCCCGTCGCCGAGCAGCCCCGACCAGGTGCCCCCGGTGGCGTGCAGCTCGACGTCCGCGCCCGGCCAGGCCCCGACCGGGACCAGCACCGCGCCCTTCTGCCGCACCCGCGCGGCCAGCCGCTGGCGGTCCCCCGCCCGCCACGCCGAGGCCCCGCCGAGCACCACCACGTCGAGCCCGTCGACCAGCGCCGCGACCACGCTCGCCGGGCGCGGGCCGGGCCGCGGGACCAGGGCGGTCCGTGCGAGGTCGAGCCCCGCCTCGTCGGCCGCCGCCAGGCCCACGCCCGGCAGGCCGACCAGCGCGCACCACGACCCCGCCCGCGAGGCCTCCGCCACCAGGCCGAGCAGCAACGCCGTCGACCCGTGCACCGACACCGTCGACCCGCGCCGCAGCCCGCCCCACGGCAGCAGCCCGGTGAACGGGCCGGCCACCGGCAGCAGGGCCTGCTCCGGGTCACGCGCCGGCTCGGGCTCGAGCTCCCGTTCGGGTTCCGGCTCCGGCCCGCGCGGGGTCGGCTCGCCGTGCGACGCTGCGGTGTGGACCGCTCTCCCCGGCCCTGCTCTCCCCGGCACTGCTCTCCCCGGCACTGCTCTCCCGGGGGCCGCTCTCCCGGGGGCCGCTCTCCCGGGGGCCGAGCGCCCCGCGAGCTCGGACGCCCGGACGAGACCCAGCTCGGAGACCCGCCGGGAGAGGACCTCGCGCGGGGACGTCTCGGCAGATGGGGCCACGACGACCTCCTCGTTCATCGAACACGTGTTCGAACGAGGAGAACGCTAACCCACCCCACCGACAACGCGCCACGACGACGCGGAGACCGACGGGGTGATGCTCAGAACGTCGGTGCCCCGGCCGTGGCGCCCGGCGCCGGAGCGCCCGGCACCGTGGCCGCCCCCGGCGCCGTGCCGTCCTGCTGCTGGCGGCGCTGCGCGGCCGGACGACGCTTCTTGGCGGCCTGTCCCTTGGCGGCCTTCGCGGCCGTGGCGTGCGCCGCCGGCGGGGCGGAGGCCTCCGCGACGGCGTAGCCGGCCCCGAACCCACCGCCGAGCAGGACCAGCCCGGCCAGCGTCGCCGCCGCCCCCACCCGCACCCGCCGCGACCGCCACCAGCCCGGCCGGGGTGGCGGGGCCGGCGTCCCGGGGGTCGTGACCCTCGTCGTCGGGGGCTCCTCCGACGATGCCGACGACGCCGACGCGTGCGGGATCCCCGGCTGCGTCGGCGGGTCCGTCGGACCCGGCGCACCCGCGGACCCGTCGTCGTACGCGGGCTCGTCGTACGCGGGCTCGTGGTCCGTCGACTCGTCGTCCCCGGTCCCGTACCAGGGCTGCTCGGGGTCGTGCGGTCCGGTCACGGTCTCCTCCAGTCCGAGCTGATGTCGACCTGAAGACTCCGCCCGGAGCCGGGCGCGCGGCCACCGATCGGCACCACCCTTCAGCGCGTGATCAGGGAACCGGCCCGGGCCGCCGTCGCCGTCGTGGTGTGCTGCGTCCTCGCCCTCCTCGCGACCGCATGCAGCGCGGGATCGGCACCCGACCCCGACCCGCCGGAGCTCCCGGGCCCCGCGGGCGTGGCGCCGGCGTCGCAGGCCGGCCACCCCAACATCGTCTTCGTGCTCACCGACGACCTCGAGTCGAGCCTGCTGCGCTTCATGCCGCACGCGGCGCAGCTCGCCGCTCGGGGGGCGAGCTTCGCCGCCGACGACGACGCCGACACGCTCTGCTGCCCGTCGCGATCGTCGATCTTCACGGGGGCGTTCCCGCACGACACCGGGGTCTTCACCAACTCCTCCCCCGACGGCGGGTACGACGTCTTCCACGCGCGCGGCGAGGAGCGCGACGCCATCGGCGCGGACCTGCAGCGGGCCGGCTACACGACGGCGATGATGGGCAAGTACCTCAACGGCTACCAGCCGACCGACGGCCCGCAGGCCGGCTGGAACGAGTGGGACGTCGCCGGGAACGGCTACCGGGAGTTCGACTATGCGCTGAACGAGAACGGCACGCTCGTCAACCACGGCCACGCCGACGCCGACTACATGCCCGACGTCCTCTCCCAGCGCGGATCGGACTTCATCACCGCCCAGTCCGCGGCGCACCGGCCGTTCTTCCTGGAGCTCGCGACCTTCGCCCCGCACTCGCCGTACACCCCGGCCCCGCGCCACGCGGACGACTTCCCCGGCCTGCAGGCGCCCCGGGACCCGTCGTTCAACCAGCCGGACGCCGCCACCGCCCCCGCCTGGCTCCGCGACCGCACCCCGTTGACGCCGAAGCAGATCGCCCGGCTCGACACCGGGTACCGCAAGCGGGCCCAGGCCTCGGCGTCGGTCGACGACGTCCTGGCCGGGCTCGAGGCCACCCTCGACCGCACCGGCCAGACGGCGAACACCGAGATCGTCTTCAGCTCCGACAACGGCTACCACATGGGCCAGCACGAACTGAGCGCCGGAAAGCAGACCACGTTCGCGACGGACCTCGTGGTGCCGCTGATCGTGGCGGGCCCCGGCGTCGAGCACCGGACGATCACGCAGACGGTGCAGAACGTCGACGTCGCGCCGACGTTCGCCGACCTCGCCCACGCCCCGCCGCTGCCCCTCGCCGACGGCCACACCCTGGTCCCGCTGCTCACCGGCGCCGACCCGCCGGACTGGCGCACCGCCGCGCTCGTCGAGCACCACGGCCCGAACCTGGCGCCCGACGATCCCGACCGCACCCCGGGCCGGAAGGCGGCGAACCCGCCCAGCTACGCGGCGATCGCGAGCGGACCGGTGACCTACACCGAGTACGTCACGGGCGAGAGGGAGTACCACGACACCACGACCGACCCGTTCCAGCGCGACAACACCGTGGCGTCCGTCCCGCCGGAGCGTCTGGCCGCCCTCCACGCGACGCTGAGCGCGTTGCAGGCCTGCCACGGCGCCCCGGCGTGCTGGGCGGCGGGCCACCTCCCGCCCTAGGTCCGGCCCATGATCGCCGGGATGACGAGCTCCTGGCCGCGCAGGCCTCGGATCCTCGTCATCCCGGCGATCATGAACGGCTCGCGCGGCGGCGCAGGCTGCCGTCGCGCGAGGGACGAGCGCGAGGTCAGCCCCGCCCCCCGCGGCGGGGACGGCTGGAGCGGGGCGAGGAACGAGCCCCGACCCAGCGTCGCCTTGCCGCGACCGGCTAGTGCGCGAAGTGGCGCGTCCCCGTCAGGTACATCGCGACGCCCGCCTTCTCCGCGGCCTCGATCGTCTGCGCGTCCCGGACGGACCCGCCCGGCTGCACGACGGCGGCCACCCCGGCCTCGGCCAGCACCTCGAAGCCGTCGGGGAACGGGAAGAACGCGTCCGAGGCCGCGACCGAGCCCCGCACCCGGTCGCCGGCCCGCGCGACCGCGAGCCTCGCCGAGTCGACCCGGTTGACCTGCCCCATCCCGACGCCGACCGTCGCGCCGCCGGACGCCAGCAGGATCGCGTTCGACTTCACCGCCCGGCACGCCCGCCACGCGAACGCCAGGTCGGCCAGGGTCTCCTCCGACACCGCCGAGCCCGTCGCGAGCGTCCACGACGACGGGTCGTCCCCCGGGGCGTCGACGGCGTCGCGCTGCTGCACAAGCAGCCCGCCGGAGATCGCCCGCTGCTCGGCCGCGGCCGGCTCCCACTGCGCCGTCAGCACCCGGATGTTCTTCTTGCGGGCCAGCACGTCCACGGCGCCGTCAGCGTATCGCGGCGCCACCACCACCTCGGTGAAGATCTCGGCGATCTGCTCGGCCGCCGCGACGGTCACCTCGGCGTTCACCGCGATGACGCCGCCGAACGCCGACGTCGGGTCGCAGGCGTGCGCTCGCGCATGCACCTCCGCCACATCGTCTCCCCCGTCGCTGCGCTCGCCCCGGACCGCCCCGACCGCGATCCCGCACGGGTTGGCGTGCTTGATGATCGCGACGCAGACCTGGTCCGAGCCGTGGTCATGCGCCGCGCGCCAGGCCGCGTCGGCGTCGACGTAGTTGTTGTAGGACATCTCCTTGCCGTGCAGCTGCACCGCGCCGGCGATGCCCCCGGTGCTCTCCGGGTCGGCGTAGAGGACGGCGGCCTGGTGCGGGTTCTCGCCGTAGCGCAGGACGGCCCGACGGCGCGCCGTGGTCCCGACCCAGCCCGGGAACGGCACGGCGGTGCCGTCGGAGGTGGTCGCGGGATCGGGCGCGAGCACGTTGCCCATCCACGAGGCCACCGCCACGTCGTACGACGCGGTGTGCCGGAACGCCTCGGCCGCCAGCGCCTGGCGGTCGGCCCGCGTCACCCCGCCCTCCCGGGCCTCGGTGAGCACCCAGGCGTAGCGCGACGGGTCGGTGACGACGGCGACGGTCTCGTGGTTCTTCGCCGAGGCCCGGATCATCGCCGGGCCGCCGATGTCGATCTGCTCGACGCAGTCGTCGGGCGAGGCCCCGGACGCGACGGTCTTGGTGAACGGGTAGAGGTTGACCACGAGCAGGTCGAAGGGCGCGATGCCCAGCGACTCGAGCTGGTCGACGTGCGTCGGCAGTCGGGAGTCCGCGAGCAGCCCGGCGTGCACGCGGGGGTGCAGGGTCTTGACGCGGCCGTCGAGGCACTCGGGGAACCCGGTGAGCTCCTCCACGCGGGTCACGGGCACCCCGGCGTCGGCGATCCGCGAGGCGGTCGAGCCGGTGGAGACGACCTCGACGCCGGCGGCGTGCAGGCCGGTGGCGAGGTCGAGCAGGCCGGCCTTGTCGAACACGCTCACCAGCGCACGGTGGATCGGGCGGCGACCGTCGGTCCCCGGCCCGGCGGGAGCGGTCTGCGGAGCAGCGGTCACTTCGATCCTCACTGTTCGTCCGGTGATGGTGGCGCCGTGGCGCACCAGAGCGGCCACGGTCTCGACGAGCATGCGGCGCTCCACGATCTTGATCCGCTCGTGCAGCGTGTCCTCGGTGTCGTCGGGGTCGACGACGACGGCCCGCTGGGCCAGGACCGGCCCGCTGTCGACGCCCGCGTCGACGAGGTGGACGGTCGCGCCGGTCACCGGCACACCGGCGGCGAGCGCGTCGCGGACGGCGTGCGCGCCGGGGAAGGCGGGCAGCAGCGCCGGGTGGGTGTTGATCGTCCGGCCCCCGAACCGGGCGAGGAAGGCGGGCCCGAGAACCTTCATGAAGCCGGCGGACACGACGAGGTCCGGGTCGTGCGCGGCGACGGCGTCGGCGAGGGCGGCGTCCCAGGCGGCGCGGTCGACGGCGCCGTCGGGACCGCGGTGGTCCCCGAGGCGCACGACGACGGGTGCGGCCCCCGCCGCGCACGCACGGTCCAGGGCGGCGACGCCGGGGCGGTCGGCGACGACGGCGACGACCTCGACGTCGATCGCGGGCGCCTCGTCGATCAGGGCTTGGAGGAGGGTCCCGGACCCAGAGGCGAGGACGACGACGCGTGCGGGCGCCCGGACCTCCAGGCGTGTCCCGGCCGGGGGACCCGTGTGGTCACCCGGACCCGCGTGCGTGCTCAGCGCGATCTCCCCGCCGCCGGTGCACAGACCTGGGCTCCCGGCGTCTCGACGATCCTCGGGCGGCGAGCCTAGTCGGCCTCCCGCGGCCGGGCCGTGGCGGTGGCCACACCGGCGTCGGGCACGTGCGCGGACGTCTCCGTGATCAGGGGCACGAGGCGCAGAAAGCGGGCCTACCCGCGATGCCTGACGTGCCCTTCGCCGAGCGAGGCCCTCACTCCGAGGCCGCAGCGGCCGGACCCTGTGATCAGGGGCACTCGTGGCAGGAACAGGCGCGCGCCGCGCTGCGCAGTGTGCCTCTCGTCTCCGAGGCCGTACCCCGGCCGGGCGGTCCACGTTCAGGAGCGCGGGGCCGGGCCCTCGGCGTTCTCGCCGCTCCGGCTCGCGACCTCCCCGTCGTCCCCGGTCCCGGTCGCCCCGGTCGCCCCGGCCGATCCCTCCGGCTCCTCGTCGTCCCGGACCGCCGCGTCCGCCGGCTCGTCCTTCCCTGGATCGTCGGAGCCGGCGGCCGGAGCGGACGCGGTACCCGAGCCCCGCCGGCCCCGACCCGCCGGAGGGCCCGTGGGCGCGGCGAGGAGCGCGACCACCGCGCCGGGCACCGCGTTCCAGGCGAACGCGGCGACCAGGACCCCACCGAAGGGCACGACGACCGGATCGAACGGACCGGACCCGAGCCGCCCGCCGGCCAGCCCGGCCGCGACCGCGAGCACCACGGCCGCGGTCAGCGCGGCCACCAGCACCGGGCGCACGCGGCGCAGCAGGTCCCGGCTCCCCCCGGAGGCATCCGCGGCCCCGACGGGGGCGAGCAGCCACCCGACCACCGACCCGACGGCGAGGGGCAGCGCGAACGCCAGGCCCGCCCAGGTCGGGGGCGGACCCGACGGGAGCAGCGCCGCGAGGGGCACCGGCGGGACCAGCCCCGGGGTGGCCCCGGTCGGGGCGGCCGCCACCGCGCCGACCGCGTACCCCGGCCCGAGCAGCCAGGACGCCGCCGCGACCACGGCGTTCGGCAGGTACGCGACGTCCAGCAGCCACAACCCGGCGCCGCCGCCCGCGTCGGGCGCGATCGCGGCGAACGACCCGGCGACGGCCTCGGCGTGCGCCAGGAGGACGACGAGCAGGAGCGCGGCCCCGCCGGCGACCGTCGCCACGGCCGCCCCCAGGCCCGCGCGCACACCCCGGCCCACCCATCCCGGCAGCCTTCGCACCCGGGCACCGAGGCCGCAGGGTCCGGCGACCCCCGCCGACGCGGCCAGCGCCGCGAGCAGCCCGGCCACCGTGCCGGCTGTCGCGGGCGAGGCGTCCGCCGGGATCGTCCCGGTGTCGGGCGTCAGCAGCGCGGCGGCGAGCACCCCGGCCGCGGCGTGCACGGCCGCGACGGCGGCGACGACCGGGACGCCCTGGCTGGTCCAGCGGTCGTGCTGGTCGGCGTCGTCGGCCCCGTCGGGCGCCCCGTCCCCGCCCGGACGCGCCGCGAGCCGGACGACACCGCGGCGGGCGAGGGCGGCGACGAGCACCGTCACCCCGATCGCCGGGGCCAGCGGCAGCATCCCGAGGGGAGCGCCGGAGACCGTGAGCGGCACGAGGTGCACGGCCAGCCAGAGCGGGATGCCCGACCCCAGGGCCTGGGTGAGACCGGGCGCACCGCCCGGCGTCGTCCCCGACGCCGAGGCGGTGACGAGCGCGGCCAGCACCACGACCACGGCGTACGACACGAGCACCGGGACGAGGGCGACCTCGGCCAGCACGGCCACGCGGGGCGGCAGGCCACCGCGGCGCCGGGACCGGTCCGCGGCGGGCGTTCCGGGCGCCGGGGCGCCTGAGGTCGGGGCCGCTGCGCTCACGCGGACCCACGATTCCACCCGCACCCCGGCGCACCGGGGTGCCACGCCGGGCCCGTGCGGTCCCGGCCCGCGTCAGTCCGCCTCGTGCGCTCCGGGACGGTCACGCCCGCCGTCGTCGGCGGCCCCTCCGGAGCCCGGCTTGCCGGGCGCGGCCTCGGCGCCGTTCACCGGGACGCCCCAGCCGGTCGGCCGGGGGAAGCCCGACGGCGGGGTGGCGTCGCCGGAGCCCTCGGCGGCGCGAGTGCCCGTCTCGGGCCGCGCGGCGTGCTCGCCGGACGGCGGGGTCGCCTGGCCCGCGTCGGGGCGCTCGGACGAGGACTCCCCGCCGAGCATCGACAGCGCGGACTGCCGCCCCCCGGCCCCCGACGGCGCCGTCGCGGACCGGTCGACGCCGACCTCGGTGGTGCTGCCCGGCGGCGTCCCGGGGGCCTCGTGGGCCGGGCCGCCGCCCGGGGACGCGGTGCGGCCGTCCGTCAGCGGCGTCGCCGTGGTCGGTGCGGGGACCGTGCCGGACGACGACGGGTCGGCGGCGGAGCCCCCGGCCCCACCCGATCCCGGGTGCGCCCCCTCCGCGCCGGCACCCGTCGTCCCCGACGAGCGGTGCACGACCTGCGTGCGCGCGGCGGGGTCGTCCCCCGGTCCGCCGGCGGGACGTCCTCCGGAGGAGAACGACATGGACGACGGCCAGGGCCGCTGGTCCTGGCCCGCGGGACCGCCGCCCACCGCGTGCTGGGGAGCCGAGGCGGGGCCGCCACCGGGCTGACCGACGCGCTGGGTGACCTGCTCGCCGGGCACCGGGAACGAGCCCGACGGCATCCCGGACGGTGACCCGGGCGGGCCACCGGGTCCGGGGCGCCCCCCGGGGCCCGGCGACGACGCCTGGGCGGGCCGGGCACGCTCGGCGAACGCCGGTGGGGTGTTCCCCGCGACGCTGCCGGCGGAGGCGCCCGTCGCGCGCCCCGCCCCGAGGAGGCCGAGCGCCGAGCACGCCGCGACCACCGCCGCGGCGGCGGCGAGGACCGCGAGCACGACGACGACGATGTCGAACCCGTCGCTGACCTCGAGGGTCTGGAAGCTGATCAGCGCGGCGGTGACGGCGAGGACCGCACCCGGCAGCACCGTGCGCGGTGCCGTGGGGAGGACGGCGACGGCGACGGTGAGGCCGCCACCGAGGACGAGCGCGGGGAGGAGGCCGCCCGGGTCGAAGCTGGTGAAGAACGTCGCGAGGAACGCCAGGACGGCCAGGCCCGCGGCGGCGATCGCGGCGGTGCGGCCGAGCCCGGTCGGCGCGCCGGTCGCGCTGCGCGGGGCCGACGGGGACGCGGCGCCGGACACCGACGGCGAGGGTGCCGCGGCCGCCGGGGCGGCCGGCACCGTCGCGGCCGCGGCGGGGTGGACGCCGTGGCGATCGGCGGGCACGCCGCGCG
>JAICLN010000328.1 GCA_025925615.1 Actinomycetospora sp.
CGCCGCCCGGTTCGCCGCCCTGCTCGGGGTGGGCTACCGCACGGTGCCCGACGGCGCGCGCGGGGAGCGGGTCACGGCCACCCTCGCGCTGGCCGCGGACGCGTCCGTGGCCGCGATCGGGGCCGCGGAGCTGCCCCCGGGGCAGGGCCGGCGCGGGCACGCCGAGCTGCTGGTGCGCGCCCGGGACGACGCCGGCTGGTACCCCGTGATCGTGGTGCGCCACCGGGTGACCGACCCCGGCACCGGCGCGCTCACCTCGCCGCTGGCCCGGCCGCACCCGTCGGCGGCGGGCCCGGACGCCGAGCGCAAGGTTCGCGCGGTGTCGCGGGACCTCCTGCGGCTCGCCCACCTGCACCGGATGCTCGCCGCGGCCGGCCTCGGGACACCGCCGGGGCCCGCGTGGGGCGGTGTCGTGGGGTTGGACGCCGATTGCGTGGTATGGACCGACCTGGCCGCGGCCCCCGGCAACGAGGCCGGCCGCAGCCCTCTCGACACGTACGACCGGCGCTTCGCCGACCGGATGGCCGTCGCCGCGGCCGCCCGGTCCGGCGGGCCCGCGCTGGCGGAGCCCTCCCGCATCACCGAGTGCCGCCGCTGTCCCTGGTGGCCGGTCTGCGAGGCCGACCTGCGCCGCGTCGACGACGTCAGCCTGGTGGTCCGCGGCGAGGACGCGCTGCGGCTGCGCGGGCGCGGGGTGACGACGGTGCGGGCGCTCGCCGCGCTCGATCCGCGGCGGGCCCTGCCCCAGCCGGTCGAGACCCCGCCCCCGTACGCGGACGCCCCGTCCGAGGACACCGGCCTGACCACCGACCTCCGCGAGGCCGTGGCGCTCGCCCGGGCGTGGCGCGCCGACGTACCCCTGGTGCGCCGCGTCGCCCGGCCCGACGTGCCGCGGGGCGCCGTCGAGGTCGACGTCGACATGGAGAGCCTGGGCGAGGACGGCGCCTACCTCTGGGGTGTCCTCCTCTCGGGGGCCGACGTCGGGCTCGCGCACGGCTACCGGGGCTTCGCCACGTGGGATCCGGTGCCCACCCGCGACGAGGCCCGCTCCTTCGCGGCCTTCTGGGCCTGGCTGACCGACGTCCGCGCGCGGGCCGAGCAGCGCGGGCTGTCGTTCCGCGCGTACTGCTACAACGAGCAGGCCGAGAACCGCTGGCTGCGGGGCTCCGTCGAGCGCTTCGGCGACGAGGCGGGCATGCCGACGGCCGCCGAGGTGGAGGCCTTCATCGCCTCGGACGCGTGGGTGGACCTGTTCCCCGCGGTCAGCGAGTCGTTCCTGTGCCCCCACGGCAAGGGGCTCAAGCGGGTGGCGCCGTCCGCGGGCTTCGGCTGGCGGGATCCGGAGGCGGGCGGCGAGAACTCCATGCGCTGGTACCGCCGCGCGGTCGGGATGGACGGCGGCGCACCCGAGCCGGCGATGCGCGAGCGGTTGCTGGTCTACAACGAGGACGACGTCCGGGCCACCTACGCGCTGCGCACCTGGATGACCTCCGACGCCGTGCTCGCCGTGCCCCACCTCGACGACCTGCGGGCCGACGCGGACCACCCCGTGGACGGGGCGGCCGCGCAGGCCTCCTAGCGCTCGGGCTGGCCGAGCGGTCCGGCTAGCGGGGCTGCATGCGCAGCGCGCCGTCGAACCGGATGACCTCGCCGTTGAGGTAGTCGTGCTCGACGATCATCGCGACGAGCTGCGCGTACTCGTCCGGGCGCCCGAGCCGCTGGGGGAACGGGATGCCCTTCGCCAGCTGCTCCCGGAAGGACTCCTCGACGCCCGCGAGCATCGGGGTGTCGATGATGCCGGGCGCGATCGTCATGACGCGGATGCCGTACTGCGCGAGGTCCCGCGCCGCGGGCACCGTCATGCCGACCACGCCGCCCTTCGACGCGGAGTAGGCGATCTGGCCGATCTGGCCCTCGAAGGCGGCCACCGAGGCGGTGTTCACGACGACGCCGCGGGCGCCGTCCGCGAGCGGCTCGGTCTGCGCGACGGCCGCCGAGGCCAGGCGCATGACGTTGAAGGTGCCGATCAGATTCACGCCGATGACCTGCGAGAACACCCCGAGGTCGTGCGGGCCCTTCTTCGACAGCACCCGGCCGGCGGTCCCGATGCCCGCGCAGTTCACCACGACGCGCAGCGGCAGCCCGGTGTCGACGGCCGCCTCGACGGCGGCCTGCACCTGGTCACCGTCGGTGACGTCCGCGCCGACGTAGTCGACCCGCTCGAGCTTCTCGGCCGTGTCGAGCGCCTTCGGCAGGTCGATCGCCACGACGTGGGCCCCGCCCGCGGCGAGCCGGCGGACCGTGGCTCCACCGAGGCCGGACGCCCCTCCCGTGACGATCGCGGCGACGTCGGTCGTGTCCATGGGCGATGAGCTCCTCGTGCTGGTCGGTTCTCCTGCGCCGGGGAGGCTAACCAGCCTCAGCGCGTGATGCCGAACTGCCAGTCGTCGAGGTAGCGGGTCGCGAAGCCGGCCTCGGAGTAGGCGAGGTAGAAGTCCCACATCCGCACGAACGTCTCGTCGAAGCCGAGCGCCCGGACCTCGGGCTCGCGGGCGAGGAACGTCTCGCGCCAGCGGTTCAGCGTCTCGGCGTAGTCGAGGCCGACCGAGCGACGGTCGTCGACGTGCAGCGTGGTGTGGCGGGCGAGGGTCTGCTCGATCGCCTCGACGCTGGGGATGATCCCGCCCGGGAAGATGTACTTGTGGATCCACGTGTACGACTGCTTCGTCGCCTGGAGCCGGTGGTGCGGCATCGTGATCGACTGCAGCCCGAAGCGGCCCCCGGGCGCGAGGAGCCGGTCGACGGTCCGGAAGTACTCCGGCCAGAACGCCGCGCCGACGGCCTCGATCATCTCGATGGAGACGGCGGCGTCGTACTCGCCGGTGGCGTCGCGGTAGTCGCGGACGTCGATCGTGATCCGGTCGGACACGCCCGCCGCCTGCGCCCGGGTCCGGGCGAGCTCGGCCTGCTCGACCGAGAGGGTCAGCGTGGTGACGCGGGCGCCGCGCTGCGCCGCGCGGATCGCCGCCTCGCCCCATCCGGTGCCGATCTCGATGACCCGCGAGCCCTCCCGCACGCCGGCCAGGTCGAGGACGCCGTCGAGCTTGCGGTGCTGGGCGGCCGTGAGTGACTCGGTGTGCCGGCCGTCCGCACCGACGGGCCCGTCGAACCAGGCGGCCGAGTACATCATCGACTCGTCGAGGAAGACCTGGAAGAGGTCGTTCGACAGGTCGTAGTGCCGGTGGACGTTCTCCTGGGAGACGACGGAGTCGCTGGCGACCTCCTCGTTCGGCTGGCCGCGGTCGTAGAAGCCCCGCATCTTCCGCAGCGGCCGCGGCACGAGCTCCTCGATGTGCTCGCTGAAGCAGCGCAGCACGCCGACGAGGTTGTCGGAGTCCCAGTCGCCGACCATCCAGCCCTCGCCGAACCCGATCAGGCCGTGGCATCCGATCCGGGTGAAGCAGGCCTCGGGGCGGAAGAGTCGGATCGTCGGCGAGCCGGGCCCGCCCCCGCCCTCGACGGTGCCGTCGGGCCAGATCAGCCGCATCGGCATCCGCCGGACCGCGGCCCGCATGAGCCCGCGGGCCACCCGCATGCGCAGCCGGTTCTCGCCGGGGTCCTGCAGACCCGGCCAGACGCCCTCGGCCGGCCGGGGCACGGCGCGACCGTCGTGGAGGGAGGGGTCGTCGGACAGGTGCGAGGTCGACACGAGGGGTCCTCTCGACGCGGGTGTCGGTCGTTCGGGGGCGCACTGCGCCGTCGCGATCACCTTCGCGGCACGGCGCCGAAGCGTTCGATCTCGGCCGGGGAGATTGTCGCCACCTCCGCTTCGATCGCACCGCGACGCGCGGTGGGTCCGTTACGGTGCGCTTCGGCGGGGACACCGACGGTGGTCATCCCGTGCCGGTCCGCTCGAGCGGGGGAGGATGCCGCAGGTGGACGCGAGCGACGAGTTGCAGCGCCTCGACGACGACCTCGCGGCGGGCCGCGTGGACGCCACCAGCTACCGGCGGCGTCGCGACGAGCTGACCGCCCGGCGGCGCGAGGACGAGGCCCGCGGGATCGCGACGCCGGGTGGTGCGGTGCCTGCGGGCGGAGCGTCGCGATCCGCCGCGGCGGGATCGGGGACGGCCGACGACGCCGGGTCGTCCGGGCCCGGCGGAACCGTGTCCGGCGGAACCGTGTCCGGCGGAACCGTGTCCGGCGGA
>JAICLN010000208.1 GCA_025925615.1 Actinomycetospora sp.
CCTGGCGCGCGGCGGCGGGGTGTACGGGCGCGGCGGCGGGCCAGGAGCCGGTCGCCGTCTGTCGCGGCGCAACCTGGGGTCCGGAGTACGGCCCGACGGCGGGCTGCGGCCCGGAGTAGTGGCCCGGTGCCGGGGTGGGCCCGGACCACGGCCCCGCCGCGGGCTGCGGGCCCGACCACGGGCCCTGCGGGCCGGCCGCGGCGTCGTGCCGGCCGCCGACGGCCGTGTCACGGGGCACCGGGATGCCGAACTCCGGGCGCGGGTCCTGCTGCAGGTCGGGGCGCATGGACGAGAACCTCCGGTGTGACTGGGGAGCGGGTCCCGCCACGGCGTCGGGGGTGCCGTGATGGGCGCGGCGACGACGGTAGGGAAGCCCGCGCCGAGGAGCGCCGGAGCTGAGAGCGCAGGGGCCCGGAGGCCGTGCAGGGGCCGTCGTCGTGCGTCGAACGGTGCGGTGCAGGACCGGACGTCAGCAACGGCTGCTCCGAATGCCGACGTTCCTCTTCAGGTCCCGCTGAGCGCGCCACTCGCCGTCGTCGGATCACTCCTCCGGGTGAGGTCCGCGCCCGGGCCCTAACGGACGGCCGCCCGGCAACGAGTTCCTCCGGAGACCGATGACGAGGAGGACCATGCGCATCGTCACCGCGAGCGCGGCGATCGTGCTCGCCGTACTGGCCGGCCTGCTCGTCGTCAAGACCCGCGCGGACGCCGATGCCGCCCCGGACGTGCGTCCGGTTCCGGTCGCCGCGGTGGCCCCGCGGCCCATGCTCGGCGTGATCGGTGACTCCATCGCCGCGGGGACCTCGATCGGCGGCGCGGGCGGTCAGGGGTTCCCGAGGATGATCGCGGAGCGGGCCGGCTGGCGGTGGGGGACCACCGCGGTCGTCGGCACGGGGTACGTGACGCACCCCGCCGGGACGCTCCCGTACGACTCCCAGGTCGACGCGATGGTCGCCGCCCACCCGACGGTGCTGGTGGTCGAGGGCTCGCAGAACGACCTGCACTCCGACGCCCGCGCGGTCGGCCCGGCGGCGAGGGCGCTCTACGCGCGGCTCCGGGCCGCCCTGCCGCAGACCCGCATCGTCGTGGTCGGCCCGGTCGCCTCGAACTCCGCCCAGGCTGCGGCGCTCGCCGAGGTCGACGCGGCGACGGCCGCCGCGGCCAGGTCGGCCGGACTGCCCTACGTCGACGCGATCGGCGAGGGCTGGTTCACCGACGCGCAGGCGTCGCTGATCGGCGTCGACCACATCCACCCGACGTGGGCGGGCCACGAGCGGATCGCCGATCTGCTGGGCGCCGACCTCGCGCGGCTCGGGGCGCTCCCGCCGTCGGCGGCCTGAGGACCCGTCACACGACGAAGGCCCTGGTCACCGTGGTGACCAGGGCCTGTGGTGGGCGATACTGGGATTGAACCAGTGGCCTCTTCCGTGTCAAGGAAGCGCTCTCCCACTGAGCTAATCGCCCGAGGCGGAGGCGGGAATCGAACCCGCGTACAGGGCTTTGCAGGCCCTTGCCTAAACCACTCGGCCACTCCGCCGGGAGTTCGGAGAACGGCCCGGCGCCGAGGGGGGCCTGCCTCCCGAGCGGACGACGGGACTCGAACCCGCGACCCTCACCTTGGCAAGGTGATGCGCTACCAACTGCGCTACGTCCGCATGTCATCGGTGAGAACACCTGGTGGCGTCCCCCTGCCGACGACCGAAACTCTACTGCATCGTGCGCGGCCCCCTCGCCGAGGGGGGTCGATCAGGAGGGGTCCGTCGACAGCAGCAGCCCCAGGGCGTGCTCGAGGTCGAGCCAGTCGTCCTCGGAGCCCGGTTCGATCACCTCGTGGGTGCGCTGGAGGAACTCCGAGACCTCGCGGGCGAGCGCTCGGAAGGTCGCGTGTCCCGACGGGGAGGAGAGCTCGATCTCCACCGTCTCGCCCTCGGACGGGCGGATACGGACGTCGCCGTCGCCGGCGGCGTCGATGAGGCCCTCCGTGAGGAGGTCCCGGGAGAAGACCCACTCGACCCAGCCGGCCCGCCCGGTGCGGAAGGCCGCCTGGACGGCGTAGGGGTCACGCGAGTCGTACCGGAGCTCGACCTGGACCGGCACCGGCGGGTTCGGCGGGCCGATCAGGTCGAAGACCGCCGTGGAGCGGATCGTGACGTGGTCGTTGTGCATTCGAAGGCTGCCTTTCGCGCACGCTGCTGTCGAAGAAGGGAACGACCGGCGAGCGAGCATGTGACGGCGGTTCACCCGGCTCACGCACCGAGAGCATCGTACGAGTGCCCGATCGAGCCCTTACATGGTCCGGCTCCGTAACGACGCACCCTCCCGGCCGGACCGGCCAGGGCCCCCCGGGAGCACTAGCCTGTGCAGCGTCTCCCCCGATCACGAGACGATGAGGCAGGAGAGAGCCGTGTCGGACGCGTCGCAGCGCGGTGCCGAGGTGGCTGCGCAGCGTGACGAACCGACCGAAGACGGTGTGACGGACGCCACTCTTCTCCAGGCGGTCGCGGCGCGGGCCCCCCGGTCCCTCGACGCGTTCTACGACCGCTTCGCTCGCCGCGCCTACTCCCTGGCCCGCCGCGTGTGCGTCGACGAGACCCTCGCCGAGGACGTCGTGCAGGAGGTGTTCCTGCTGGTCTGGCGGCACCCTGAGCGCCACGACCCGGCCCGCGGCAGCGTCTCCACCTGGCTGATGACGATGGTCCACCACCGTGCCGTGGACGCGGTCCGGCGCGAAGCGACCCGTCGTCGTCACACGGTTCCGCCGGGTGAGGAGGGGGACGAGTGGCTCCCGCCCGGGCCCGGCGCCGACGAGGCCGCGCTCGACGCCGTCGTCGCCGGGCACGTCCGCGAGGCGCTCGAGGCGCTGCCGGCGGAACAGCGGGAAGCGCTGACCCTTGCCTACTTCGGCGGGTTCACCCAGCGTGAGGTGGCCAGCATCTCCGGCATCCCGTTGGGGACGGTGAAGTCGCGCATGTTCACCGCGGTCCGGACGCTGCGCGGTCTGTTGGACGGCCGCGTGGACCGCGGGGACGCCGGATCCGGGGAGGGGTCGTCGTGACCGCCCCGCAGCCCACGTCCGAGGGACACCCCGAGCTCGCCGTCGCCTGGGTGCTGCACGGCCTCGAGCCCGACGAGGACGCCGTCTTCGCCCTGCACCTCGTCGACTGCCCGGGCTGCCGGCAGATCGTGGCCGAGACCGAGGAGATCTCGACGCTGCTCGGGTCGGCCGTACCGGTCGTGGAGCCGCCGCCGGCGTTGCGGGCCGCGCTCCTGGCGGCGGCCTCCGAGGACTCGTCGGATGCCAGCGACGCGTCGTTGCTGGCGTCCAGTGAGAGGAAAGCCCCGTTCTCGGGGGAGCCGGGGGATGAGGCTGTCAGCGATGAGCCACAGCGGACACCTGACGTGGGTGCCGGTCCATCGTCGCCTGCCGAGCACGACGCGACCGTGGTGCCGCTGCCACGACGGGGTTCCGACGGGAGCCGTGGCCGGTGGATCCGTCGCGCGACCGCCGGCATCGCCGTGGCGGCCGTGCTCGCCCTCGTCGTCGCGATCGGTGGCCTCGTCGCCACGAACCGGTCGCTCTCCGAGCAGCGCGACGCCGCCACCGCGCACGCCGCCCAGCGCGACGAGGTCGTGCAGCTCCTCGACGCCGCCTCGCAGCCCGGGAACCCCCACGCCGTTCTCGCCACGCCGGCGGGCGGCCTCGTCGGCCTCGTCGTCGACCGGGGCCGCGGCCCCGAGGTCCTCGTCTCGGGGCTGGCCCCGGCGGACGCGGGCCACACCTACGTCCTCTGGGGCCTCGCCGGGAAGACGCCGGTCGGGCTGACGACGGTCGAGATGTCCGGTTCGGGACCCGTCGTGCAGTCCGTACCCTCGGTGGAGGCGGCCGGGCGGTTCGCCGGGTTCGCTATGTCCCTCGAGCCCGGGCACTCCGTCCCCGCCGCGCCGACCCAGGTCGTCGCGAGCGGTCAGACCACGGGCTGACCGACCGGGGCGCGACGGCGAGCGCGACCGACCTGCCCGACCGGCACCGCCGGCCGACGCCCCGAGAGAAGGCGATGACACAGCCCCAGGCCAGACCCGACCGTCCGGCTCCCGTCGAGGACCCGCCCGAGGGTCGGGCGCACGCAGCCGTGGTCCGGCTGCGGTCGTTCCGCGCCACGGTGCGGGCGCGGCCGGGCTGGAACCTGGTGTGGCGGATCGGGATCGGGGTGATCGGCACGGCCGTCCTCGTCCTCGGACTGATCGCGATCCCGTACCCGGGTCCCGGATGGCTGATCGTCTTCGCCGGCCTCGGCATCCTCGCCACGGAGTTCACCTGGGCGGGCCGGCTCCTGCGCTTCGCGCGGCGGTACTACGACCAGTGGGTCGCGTGGGTCCGGCGCCAGAACCGGGTCGTGCAGCTGCTCCTCGGCCTCGCGACGCTGGCCGTGGTGCTGGCGACGTTGTGGCTGCTCAACGCGTTGTGGCTGGTGGCGAAGGTCGTGGGCCTCGGTCACTGGACCTGCCTGCACAGCCCGATCTTGGGGTGAGTTAGGCTGGACGGCGCTGCGGGCGATTAGCTCAGGGGTAGAGCGCTTCGTTCACACCGAAGAGGTCACTGGTTCGATACCAGTATCGCCCACCAGCAAAGGCCCTGGTCAGAGACTCGCAAGAGTCACCGGCCAGGGCCTTCGTCGTCTGCGGATCAAGATCGAACGAACAAGAACGAACGTTGATCGTGAGAACGCAACAGCACGACGAATCCTCAGGCGTGCCGGTCAGCTCAGCGTTGCTGGGCAGGAGCGGGTCGGCCCTGCTTGCGCCACGCGTGTCGACAACGCTCGCCGTCACCTACGCCCGGGCGAAGCGGGCCGGGAGTCGGGTTTACGTTCGGGGCAGGCGATGGTTCCAGCCCGATACCGTGCGCGGGACGCCGTTGCCGGGGCCTGCGGTCTCAACCCGCGGGCTGTTCACGACGAGGCCTCTGCGAGGGGGGACGCGGCGGTCATCGGGGTCGGGTACGCGAGCTCGGAGAGGGTCCTCGCGGCGGCTCGACGGACCGGGGGAAGCATGCCCAGCCCGCGCAGCGCGAGGTTGCGGATCTGCGCGGCGGGACCGGACAGGGTCGCGGCGCGGGTCATGCGGTCGGTCATGCTGACGACCTGGCCGGCCACCGGCCGTCGACTCGCTTCGTATCCGTCCAGTACCCCTGGGTCGCCTCCGGCAGCGACGGCGGCGAGCCGACTCCCCAGATCGGCGGCGTCCTGGATGCCGGTGTTCATCCCCTGTCCGCCGGCCGGGCTGTGCACGTGCGCGGCGTCGCCGGCCAGAAAGATCGGGCCCCGCCGGTAGTGCTGTGCCAGGCGGTGGTGCACCCGGAAGCGAGAGCTCCACACCAGGTCCCGCACCACGGTCGCGGAATGCGGACCGCGCTCGTCCAACAGCGCGGCGATGTCGTCCGCGTCGGGGTACTCGGGAGCGTCGTCCACGGTGGCGACGACGCGGTGGCGGCCCTGGGGCAGGGGAGCGACGACGACGAGGCCGTGCGGGGAGAAGAACAGCTCGACCTCATCCGGGGGCAGACCCGAGTCGAGGGCGACGTCGGCCAGCACGAACGACTGCGGGTAGGCGGATCCGGTGAACTCGATGCCGGCGAGCTCGCGGATCCGCGAGTGCATGCCGTCGGCGCCGACCAGGTAGTCGGCCGTCACCGACCGCGTCCCGGCGGGCCCGTCGAGTCGGGCGGTCACCCGGCCGTCGGCGCCGATCTCGTACCCGACCAGCTCCTGCCCGCGCAGCACGGCCCCGCCACGGGCCGCCACCGCGTCGTGGAGCACCGCTTCCGTGACGTCCTGGGGCACCATCAGCGTGTAGGGGAACCGCGTGGGGAGCCCGCGGAAGTCGATCCGCAGCAGCGTCCGGTCGCGATCGCGCACCGCGAAGTTCGGGACCACCACCCCGCGCTCGACCAGCGTTCCCGCGACGCCGAGATCGTCCAGGACCTCGAGCGTCCGGGCGTGGACCACGGCCGCTCGGGAGAACCGCGCCGGGGCCGCCGCCCGGTCGACGACCAGGTGCGGCACTCCGGCCGCCGCCAACCGGAGGGCCAGGGTGAGGCCCACCGGGCCCGCCCCGACGACGAGCACGGAGGTGTTCGAAACGGCGTCCATGATGTGCCACCCATCGTTGGTCAACGCTTGTTGACAACACCGTAGCGCTGCCGCCGAGTGTTTGCCAACAAGTGTTGTAGAGTGCACGGCGATGAGCTTCACCGCGCGGTCCCAGCCCGCCCGGGACGCCGTGCTGGCGGCCGCCCGCCGAGCCTTCGCCGCCCACGGATACGAGCGCACGACGGTGCGCGCGATCGCCGCGGACGCGGGCGTCGACCCCTCGATGGTGATCCGCTACTACCGGAGCAAGGACGACCTGTTCCGGGCCGCCACCGAGATCGACCTCGCCCTGCCCGAGCTGTCCCGGGTGCCGGCGGCCGACCGGGGCGCGGTCCTCGCCCGACGGTTCGTCGAACTCTGGGACGACCCCACCTCCGGGGAGGTGCTGACCGTGCTCCTGCGCTCCGCCCCGACCAGTGCGGGCGCGGCCGAGCGCATCCGCGACACCTTCGCCGGTCAGGTCCTGGCGATGGTGCGTCGAGCCGGGTCGGACGCGGACGTCACCGCGCGGGCCGCGGCACTCGGGTCGTTCATGCTGGGCAGCGCGCTGGCTCGCTACGTCCTCGAGCTGCCTCCGCTGGCGACCGCGTCCGCGGACGAGGTCGTGGCCATCATGGCGCCCGTCATCGACGCCATCCTCGCGCGCGGACCGGAAGGCTGACCTCCCGGCTCACGGCCGGCCGTCGTAGTCGCGTCGGGCGTCGCGGATGTCGTCGATCCGCCGTTGACCGAAGCGCAGTACCGACCGGCCGAGCTCGAGCAGCTCCGCGCCGAGCTCGGTCAGCGCGTAGTCGACCCGCACCGGGACCTGGGCGGTGACGGTGCGGGTGACGACTCCGTCGCGCTCGAGCCGGCGAAGGGTGCGGGTGAGCATCCGTTGGGTCGCGCCCGGCACTGCGCGGGCCAGCTCGGCGTGGCGGCGCGGCCCGTCGGCGAGCGCCTCGAGCACCAGGGTGGTCCACCGCTCGGCCAGGATCGACAGGATTGCGTGCCCGGGGCAGCCCTCGAGGTCGCGGTTGTGCGCGACGCGGGCGTCGAGCCGCCGTTGCTCCGCGGTCGTGGTGCTCATAGGAACTCCTGGCGGGGGTCAGGCACACCGGTGTGCGCTCTGCTCGGCCGACCGACGGCTGCCTAGCGTCGTCGCGGTGAAGACCATTGTGGTGCAGGAGTTCGGGGGTCCGGAAGCGTTGCGGCTCGTCGACCGGGACCCCGGCGTGCCCGGGCCGTCCCAGGTGCTCGTCGACGTGCACACCTCGGCGATCAACTGGATCGACGTCTCCGCGCGCGCCGGGCGGCTCACCGCCGCCGGGATGCTGCCGCCGACCGGGGACACCATCGGGGGCCTCGGCCTGGGGTGGGACGTGGCGGGCACGATCTCCGCCCTCGGCGCCGCAGTGCGTGGGCTCGCGGTGGGGGACGCCGTGATCG
>JAICLN010000311.1 GCA_025925615.1 Actinomycetospora sp.
GCGCGCGCTGCGCCGCGCGAGCACGTGCACGATCCGCACCGGCACGAGCCGGCTGGCGACGACGATCGCCTTGTAGACCACGCCCGGGACCGACACCGCCTTGCCGCGGTCGAAGTCGGCGAGCGCGTCGCCGACGACCCGGGAGGCGTCCAGCCAGACGAAGTCGGGTCCCGGACGTCCCTGCCCGAGCCGCTGGTGGAACTCGGTCTTCGTGTAGCCCGGGGCGAGCGCCATGACGTGCACGCCGGTGCCGTAGACCGACATGTAGAGGTTCTGCGAGAGCTGCGTGACGTAGGCCTTGCCCGCGCCGTACACCGAGCCGCGGCCGGGCAGGAAGCCTGCGGTGCTCGACACGTTGATGATGCCGCCCCGCCGTCGGGCGACCATCCCGGGCAGGGCCGCCCGGCACAGCATCATCACGGCGGTGACGTTGACCTCGTGGTTGGCGTACAGCTCGGCGGGCTCGGTCTCGGTGAACTCGCCCGAGGTGCCGTAGCCGGCGTTGTTCACGAGCAGGTCGACCGGGGCCTCGCCGTCGGCGGGCTCGGCGAGCCGGCGCTCGACCCGGGTGCGGGCCGCCGGGTCCGCGAGGTCCGCGACGAGCACCTCGGTGGCGGCGCCCCGGGCCCCGAGCCGGTCGGCCACGGCCCGCAGGCGCGTCTCGTCGCGCGCCACGAGCACGAGGTCGTACCCGCGGCCCACGAGCTGCTCGGCGAACGCGGTGCCGATCCCGGAGCTGGCCCCGGTGACGAGCGCGGTGGGTCGGGGTGGGCCGCCGGTCATCGACCGCGGAAGGGGCCGCTGCGCCAGGTGCTGCCCTTCGACGACCGCGGACCGTCCGCGGACTCGTCGTCGGAGCCGGGGTCGTCCCGCTCGAGGTCGTAGGGGATGTCGCCGGGCCGGTCACGGTGGGTCGGCTCGGCGCCGCCCCGCGCGAACGGGCTCGCGTCCTCGTCGCCGGACGCGAACCGCTCCAGCTCCTCGTCGTACTCGAGGTCCTCGTCCTCGTCGGCGGAGGCCTTCCCGGCAGCCGCCTTCCCGCTGGCGGCCTTCCCGGCCGCGGCCTTCCCGGCCGCCGCCTTCCCGGCGGGGGCCGTGCCGGTGGCGGTCCGGGGCGGGCGGACGGCCGTCGTCGCGGCGTCGTCGTCGGTTCGCGGGCGCACCGTCGTGGTCGGGGCGTCGTCGTCGCGGGACCCGCGCACCGTCGTCGTCGGGGAGTCATCGACGGCCGGGCGCCCACGGGAGCCGCCGGCGACGACGGCCGTCGGGGCCTCGTCCGCGGGGCTGCCCGCCTCCGGCGGGGCCGATCCGCCGCGCGTCCCGCCGCCCTCGACGGCCTCCTTGATCGCGGCGGACACGTCCACCAGCGACTCGATGAGGCCCTCGACGCGGTCGGTGTCGGCGTCGGGGTCGATCGAGGCCAGGACCCAGGTGTCCTCGGCCCACACGAGCGGGACGTCGGCGCCCACCCGGTCGGCCGCGTCGGTGACCTGCCGGGTCAGCAGTCGGCGGCCCTCCGTCGCGTTGCTGACGAAGGCGTACCGGCGCCCGACCTGCCCGAGGTTGTCCAGCTCGTCGTCGTCGGGACGCGGGGACTCCGGCAGCCGCAGCTCGATCGCGACCGGCACGGCGACGGTCCCGCGCACGGCGGCGACGGTCGCGACCGTGGCGCCGTCCTGCTCCTGGTCGAAGATGCAGCCCAGGCGTCGCCCGCCGGGACCGGGCACCGCACCGGTGGCGACGTCGTACGCGGCGCGCGGACCCTCGCCGCGCAGCGTGCCGTAGCGCCAGGCGTGCGGCGGGGACGACAGCGCGTCGGTGAACTCCCAGCCCTTCGACGCCGCCCAGTCACGCCGGCCGTTGCCCCGTCGTCGGGTCGGGCGCGCGCGGTCGTACCAGAGCAGCAGCGCGCCGCCGGCTGCGGCGACGAGCGCCACGACGAACCAGATCCAGGCAGGCACCCGGCGAGCCTACGGCCTGCCCCCGACGTCACCGGGGGACGACACTCGGTGGGCGCGCGCCTTTCTCGGTGACGACGCGCCTGCTCAGGAGCGGTGCGGCCCCGGTTAGGGTCGGGACGGTGAGCGCCACCCTCGTCGCGCGTGGCGTCTCGGCCGCGCACGGCGCCCGGACGGTCTTCTCCGGCGTCGACCTCACCGTCTCCCCCGGCGACGTCGTCGGGCTCGTCGGCGCCAACGGCGCGGGTAAGTCGACCCTGCTGCGCATCCTGGCCGGGCTCACCGCCCCGGACACCGGCACCGTCGAGCTCGCACCGCCCACGGCCAGCGTCGGGCACCTGCCCCAGGAACCGGCGCCCCGTCCGGGCGAGACGGTCACCGGGTTCCTCGTCCGCCGGACCGGCGTCGCCGCCGCGCAGGCCGAGCTGGACGTGGCGACGACCGCGCTGGGGGACGGCGCCCCGGGCGCGGACGACCGGTACGCGGAGGCGCTCGAGCGCTGGCTGGCCCTGGGCGGGGCCGATCTCGAGGACCGGGTGCCGGAGGTCGCCGCGGACCTCGGACTGGCCCTGCCCGACGACGCGCCCATGACGGGGCTCTCGGGCGGCCAGGCCGCGCGGGTGAACCTCGCGGCCCTGCTCCTCGCGCGGTTCGACCTCTTCCTGCTCGACGAGCCCACCAACGACCTCGACCTCGCGGGGCTGGAGCGCCTGGAGCGGTTCGTGCGGGAGCTGCGCGCGCCGACGGTGCTGGTCAGCCACGACCGGGAGTTCCTCGCCCGGACCGTCACCGAGGTCCTGGAGCTCGACCGAGTGCAGCAGCAGGTCAACGTGTACGGCGGCGGCTACGCGAGCTACCTCGGCGAGCGCGAGCGCGCACGACGGCACGCGCGCGAGGCCTACGACGAGTACGCCGACAAGCGCGCCGCCCTCACGACGCGGATGCACGAGCAGCGCAACTGGATGGAGCACGGGGTCCGGAACGCCCGGCGCAAGGGGGCGAGGGGCGACAACGACAAGAACGCGCGCAAGTTCCGGGCGGAGGCCACCGAGAAGCAGGCCTCGAAGGTCTCCCAGACGGAGCGGCGGATCGAGCGGCTCGAGGTGGTCGAGGAGCCCCGCAAGGAGTGGGAGCTGCGGATGACGATCGCTGCGGCGCCGCGGTCGGGCACGGTGGTGGCGTCGTTGTCGGGGGCGCAGGTGCGGCGCGGCGACTTCCGGTTCGGGCCGGCGACGCTGCGGCTCGACTACGGCGACCGGGTCGCGGTGACGGGCGCGAACGGCGCGGGGAAAACGACGCTGCTGGCGCTGCTGCTGGGGCGGCTGGCTCCCGACGCCGGGTCGGCGTCGCTGGGGTCGGGCGTGGTGGTCGGGGAGGTGGACCAGGCGCGGGAGGTGCTCTCGACGGGGACCTCGCTGGTGGACGCGTTCTCCCGCGAGCCGGAGGTGGACCGTTGGCCGACCGCGGAGGTGCGCACCCTGCTCGCGAAGTTCGGGCTCGGCGCTGAACACGTGCACCGGAACGCCGACTCGCTCTCGCCCGGGGAGCGCACCCGGGCGGCGCTCGCGCTGCTGCAGGCGCGCGGGGTGAACCTGCTCGTGCTCGACGAGCCGACCAACCATCTCGACCTGCCCGCGATCGAGCAGCTGGAGTCGGCGCTGGCCGCGTACGAGGGCACGCTGCTGCTGGTCACCCACGACCGCCGGATGCTCACGGCGGTGTCGACGACGCGGCAGTGGCACGTGGAGGCGGGCCAGGTCCGCGAGGTCTGAGCTCCTCGGCGGCACGAGGGGAATCCTCGGTGCGGCGAGAGCGACGCGCTCCTCCCCTCGTGCGGGCCGAGCCGTCGGGCCGCCTGCACGAGGGGCACACCTGGTATCCCCGAGCCGTGTCGATCATGAGCCACGTGCCCCTCGCCGGTCGAACCAACCCGGACACGAGCGAAGGGCCCCGTCACTCGACCAGATCGAGCGAAGGGGCCCTTCGGTCAGTCCGGGGAGCCCGCCGGGGTTCGAGCGAAGGGCACCCATGGGCGGCTCTATCGAGCGATGGTGCCCTTCGCTCGGACCCGCCTACTCCGCGCGGGTCACCGTGAGGGTGCCCGCCCCGCCGTCGGCGTCCTTGTCGAGGTCGACCCGCACCGTGTCGCCCTCGCGGACCTCGCCGCCGAGGAGCTCCCGGGCCAGCTGGTCGCCGATCGCGGACTGGACCAGCCGGCGCAGCGGCCGCGCCCCGTAGACCGGGTCGAAGCCCTCCAGGGCGAGCCACTCCGTCGCGGCCTCGCTGACCTCCAGCGTGAGCCGGCGGCCCGCCAGCCGGGCGGCCAACCGCTTCACCTGGATGTCGACGATCGACGTCAGCTCCTCGGTGGAGAGCGCGTGGAAGACCACCACATCGTCGAGCCGGTTGAGGAACTCCGGCTTGAACGAGCGCTTCACGACCTCCATGACCCGCTCGCGGCGCCCGGCGTCGTCGAGCGCCGGGTCGGTCAACGCGGCCGACCCGAGGTTCGAGGTCAGCACGAGGATCGTGTTGCGGAAGTCGACCGTACGGCCCTGGCCGTCGGTGAGGCGGCCGTCGTCGAGGACCTGGAGCAGGACGTCGAAGACGTCCGGGTGGGCCTTCTCGACCTCGTCGAGCAGCACCACCGCGTACGGCCGGCGTCGGACGGCCTCGGTGAGCTGGCCGCCCTGGTCGTACCCGACGTAGCCGGGGGGCGCCCCGACGAGCCGCGCGACCGAGTGCTTCTCGCCGTACTCGCTCATGTCGATGCGGATCATGGCCCGCTCGTCGTCGAACAGGAACGCGGCGAGGGCCTTGGCCAGCTCGGTCTTGCCGACACCGGTGGGGCCGAGGAAGAGGA
>JAICLN010000049.1 GCA_025925615.1 Actinomycetospora sp.
CGATCCTGAGGCGTTCTTCCCGGAGAAGGGCGGCTCCACCCGGGAGGCCAAACAGATCTGCAACAGCTGTGAGGTCCGGGGGGAGTGTCTGGAGTACGCGCTCGGGCACGACGAGCGCTTCGGTATCTGGGGCGGGCTCTCCGAACGGGAGCGCCGTCGACTCAAGCGCCGGGTGGTCTGACGGCGCGGTGACGGGTCCAGGGGCCTGACGGCCACGCGGAGGTGCCCTTCTAGTCTCGACGTCGCCCGGCGCTCGCCGGGGCCGACGGCGCGACGATCGCGGCGGGCGGGGGAAGGCTCCCCGTCCGGTACCGCGGGAGGGACGGACGCGTGGCTGCGACGGCGCCCGTACTGGCCGTGCTCGTCTGTCACGACGGTGAGGCCTGGCTGCCCGAGACCCTCGGGGCGCTCGGTCGGCTCGGCGTGGCGCCGCGCCGCGTCATCGCCGTCGACACGGGGTCGCAGGACTCGACCCCGGACCTGCTGCGCTCGTCGAACGCCGTCGACGTCGTGCTCGACCTGCCGCGCGACACCCCGTTCGGCACGGCGATCGCGGCGGCGGTCGCCGACGGCGACCGCCGGTGGGGACGCTCGGGCGACCGCGGGACCGGGGACTGGCTCTGGGTCCTGCACGACGACGCCGCTCCCGAGCCCTCCTGTCTCGACGTGCTGCTCTCGGTCGCGGAGGCCTCCCCCGCGGTCGCGATGCTCGGTCCCCTCCAGCTCGACCGGGACGACCCGCGCGTGGTCGTCGAGGCCGGGCTGTCCACCGACGCCTCCGGGCACCGCCAGACCGGCATCGGCTCCGACGAGCTCGACCTCGGGCAGTTCGCCACGAACTCCGAGGTCCTGGCCGTGGGCTCCGCCGGGGCCCTGGTACGCCGCCGCGAGTGGGACGCGCTCGGCGGCTACGACTCCGCGTTCGGCCTGCTGCGCGAGGACCTCGACCTGGGGTGGCGCATCAACCGCGCCGGCGGGCTGGTGCTCTGCGTCCCCTCCGCCCGGCTCCACCACGCCCGCGCGGTCACCACCGGCGCGCGCGCCCTCGACGCCGCGGGCTGCGACGGCGGCCTGCGCACCGTCGACCGGCGCAACGGGCAGTGGACCGTGCTCGCCAACTCCTCCGGCGCCGGGTTCGTCCTGGGCCTGATCCGGCTTCCGGTGCTCGCGGTCCTGCGGGCGCTGGGCTTCCTCCTGCTGCGCCGCCCCGGCGCGGCCACCGCCGAGCTGGGCGCCCTGGGCCGCGTGCTCGGCGACCTGTCCGACCTGCGCGAGGCCCGCCTCCGGCGGCTGCACTCCGGAGGGCCCGGCGTCCCGCGCGGGATGCAGGGGCTGCTGACCAGCCGGACGACGCGGCTGCGCAACGCGGTACAGGGCGGCCTCACCCGCGTGGTGCGCGCCCGGGTGCGCGACGAGCTCGACCTCGGACGCCTCCCCGAGTGGGTCGACCGCCCCGCCCGTCCCGCGCCGGCCTCGTCGGTCGCCGTCGCGGACGGGCCCGAGGAGGGATCGCTGCTCGTCGGGCAGGGCGCGCTGCCGGCGGGCGCGACGGCGCCGAAGCGCAGCACCCGCCGCAAGGCCGGCCTCCGTCGGCCCGGCGAGTCGGTCGGCGTCACCCTCGCCGCCCCCGGGTCGACCGACGGGCCCGCCGGCCCGACCGAGCTCATCGGCTCCCCGGACGCCGAGACGGCCGTGACCGGGATTCCCAGCTCCGGGAGACGGAGCAGTCAGGGGAGCACGCCGATAGGGGAGCTCGACCCTCGAGTCCGCGGCAGCGCGGGCATCCGCGCGGCCGGCGACGTCCCCGAGCGCTCGTCCTCCGACGACGAGGCGCTCGTCCTCGTCCCGGTCACGCCCGGCCGGGTGCTGCGCGAGCTCCTGCTCGCCCCGCCGCTGCTCATGGTCCTCGCCCTCACGGGGGTGTCCCTGCTGGTCAACCGGTCGCGGCTCGGCCTCGACCTGGCGGGCGGGCGGCTCGCGACGCAGCCCGGGCTGGGTCCGCTGTGGAGCTCCTACCTCGCCGAGTGGCACCCGGTCGCGGGCGGCACCGCCGCACCGGCGTCGGCCGCGCTCGGCGTCGTCGGGATCCTCGGGGGGATCCTCTGGCCGGTCGCCGGGACGGACGGACCGGCGGCCGCAGTGTCGCTGGTGCTCCTCGGCGCGCTGCCGCTGGCGGGACTGTCGGCGTACGTGGCGACGCGGGGCATCCGGGTGGGCCGGGTGCTGCGCGCGCTGGCGGGCTCGGTGTACGCGCTGCTCGGCATCGCCGGGGCGGCCGTGGCGCAGGGCCGGCTCGACGGCGTCGTCGCCGTGGTCCTGCTCCCGATGGTCCTGGCCGGGGTCGCCGCGGTCCTGCGCGGCAGCCGGGTCGAGGGCCGGCGCGCCTCGTGGTGGAGTGCCGCCGCCGGGACGGTGCTGCTGCTCGCGGTGGTCTCCGCGTTCGCGCCGCTGGTCCACGTCCTCGTGCTCGTCGTCGTCGTGGTCGGGTTCGTCCTCGTGCCCGCCCCGCCCGGCGCCTCCGGGCGGCGGGCGATCGCGCTCGGCGTCGTCGTCGTGCTGCCCGTCCTGCTGCTGCTGCCGTGGCCCTCGACGCTGCTGCGCGCCCCGCAGATCCTCGTCCACGGCACCGGCTCCCCGGTGCCCGAGCAGTTCGCGGGCACCCTCGACGTGCTCTCCCTCGACCCCGGCGGCCCCGGCTCCCTCCCGGTGATGGGTCTCGTCGCGCTCCTGGCCGCCGTGGGCGGGGCGATCCTCGCGCCGCGGCGCAGCGTGGTCCCGGGCCTCGCGGTCACCGTGCTCGGCGTCGTCGCGGCCGGGATCGTCGGCTCGGTGTCGCTCCCGCCGCTCTCCGGCGGCGACGCGCGTCCCGGCTGGACGGGACCGGCACTCGCGTTCGCCGCCTGCGGTGCGCTCTGGACCCTGCTCGCGCTGGTCGCGGAGGCCCGCGTGACGCCGCTGGGCACGCTCGTGACCGGGCGGTCGGGGCCGCGGCACCGGCCGGCCCCGCGCCGCCGCGGCGACTCCGAGATCGACCTCGGTCCCGACGGCGTGCTCGCGCGCGTCGGGGGCGGCACGGCCTCGGCGGCCTCCCGGATCGGGACGGCGCTCGGCTCCCGGCTGCGGACCCGTCAGGTGGCGGCCGGGACGGGTGGACGACGGGTACGCGGCGCCGCGGTGCCGGTGACCGCCACGGTCGCGGTCGCGCTGGCGGCGGCCGCGGTCCTGCTCGGGACCGGCGGGGCCCTCGCCCCGCGTCCCGCGCCGACCCTCGATCCCGTCTTCGCCGGGCGGCTCGCGGCGGCCGGCGCGAGCGTCGTCGAGGTCGGGCTCACCCGGCTGCCCGACGGCCCGGGCTACGCGCTCGACGCGGACCGCACGCGCCGCACGGGTCCCGACCTCCCGCGCTACGGCGACGACGACCTCGCCCCGGTCGGTGCGGCGCCCGCCCGCCTGACCCGCGACGTCTCCGCGCTGCTCTCCGGGGACCCGGCCAAGGTCCAGGCCGGCGCGGCCGAACTCGCGACGGCCGGGACGGGAGCGGTCGTCCTGCCCGACCCGGCGGTCGCCGACCGGGCCCGCCAGACCGCCGGCCCGCTGCTCGCCGCGGCCCCGCCGACCAGCGACGGCCGCTCGGTGCTGGCCATCGGGCTGCCGGCCGCGGGGGCGGTCCTGCTCGAGCCCCCGGTCTCCGACGACGCCACCGACGCCAAGGCCGCCCCGCAGCGGTCCACGGGCATCACGCCGCTACCCGGCCTGCCGCCGGCCGTAGGGGTGGAGATCTCGCCGGGCGCCAACCGGCGGCTCGTCGTCCTCGCCGCCGAGAACGAGTCGGGGTGGACCGCCTCGGTCCGCGGGACGCAGGCGCCGCTGGTCTCGGCCTGGGGCCACCTCGTCGGGGTCGCGGTGCCCTCCAGCGGCGGGCCGGTGGTGGTCACCCGCGACGACACCGGGCGGGACCTCCTCCTGCTCTTCCAGCTCGCCCTGGTCCTGTTCACCGCGGTGTCGGCGCTGCCCTCGCGCCGGCGGCTGGACTGAGCCCCGCCCGGATCGTCCGTGTTCGTTGTCGGGGGTCGGCGCTAGCGTCCGCTCCCATGATCGACCACTTCGGGTTCCCGGTCGCCGACGTCGAGGCCTCCGCCGCGACCTACCTCCGCCTGTTCGCGCCCCTCGGCATCGTCGAGGCCGTCCGCATCCCGCACGAGGGGAGCGCGGTCGTCGGGCTCGCCGGCCCCGCCGGCGTCCCGCAGTTCTGGCTCTCCCCCGGCGGGGCCCTCGAGCGCGAGCTGCACGTCGCGTTCTCGGCGCCCGACCGGGCGGCCGTCGACGCAGTGCACGCCGTCGCCCTCGAGGCGGGGGTGGAGGTGCTGCACGCCCCGCGGGAGTGGCCGGAGTACCACCCCGGCTACTACGGGGTGTTCCTGCGCGATCCCGACGGGCACAACGTCGAGGCGGTGCACCACGGTTTCTGAGCGCTACTCCTCGCCGTCCACGGTGTCGGGCTCGACGCCGAGGTACTCCGCGACCTGTTCGACGAGCACGTCGTGCAGCAGGTCCGCGAGATCCTCGCCGTCGAGAGCGCGCGCCTCGAGCGGGCGGCGGTACAGCACGATGCGGGCCCGCGTCGGGGCGCCGCGCCGGTCGACGCCCGCGGGCACGAGACGGGCCAGCGGCACGTCGCCGTCCCCGACCACGCCGTTGTCGTCCGGCCCGGTCTCGCCGACGTCGGGCACGTCGTCGACCGCGACGTCGAGGTCCTCGAGCTCCGCGCCCCAGCGGTCCTCGATCGGCTCGAGCGCCTCGAGCACGACGGCGTCGAAGCGCTCCGCGCGGGTGCGGGCGGCCGGCGAGCCCGCGGGGTAGAGCGGCGCCCGCATCCCGCGTCCGCGCCGGTCCCGCCGCCTCCGTGGATGGGGAGGGACCGGGGGCCGCGCCGAGCCGCGCTCCGACCGGTCCGGCTCCCGGGGGCCGGTCCGCGTCCCACCTCTCGCCACGCCGCGCGAGCCTACGCCGGTGCCGCAGGGTCCGCCCCGACCCTCGCGACGAACGCGTGACCGCCCGCCGAGGTCCCGCCCCGACGCGCCGAGCGCGCCTGCCCGGCGTCGTACCGGACGGGGACTATCGTCTCGCCTCGTGCGAGGCGTGCGGAAGTGCTCGCGGACCGGATGCGGCCGGGCTGCCGTTGCCACGCTGACGTACGTCTACTCCGATTCGACGGCGGTCGTGGGTCCGTTGGCGACCAGCGCGGAGCCGCACTCCTACGACCTCTGCGAGGCCCACGCCCTGCGCCTCACCGCCCCGCGCGGCTGGGAGGTCGTGCGCTACGAGGGCGACTTCCCCTCCGAGCCCTCCATCGACGACCTCACCGCGCTCGCCGAGGCCGTCCGCGAGGCCGGGCGGGCCGAGCCGCCGGGCGAGGCGGTCGGATCCTTCGGGGCGGTGGCGGGCACCGGCCGCCGGGGGCACCTGCGGGTCCTGCCCGACCCGTCCGGATCCTGACGAGCCCCGTCGCCCCCATCCGGTGGCCGCCGTCCCGCACGGTGTCGGGCCCGGCCGATACGCTGGCGACGTGAGCAGCTCAGCGCCGGCTCGGCAGGACACAGGTGAATCCGCGGACGCCGCCCGCGCGCGCGTGGTCAGCGACGTGATCAAGGCCTACGACATCCGCGGCCTCGTCGAGGAGCAGCTCGACGCCGCCTTCGTCCGCGACGTCGGCGCCGCGTTCGCCCAGCTCCTGATCGGTGAGGCGGGCGGGCCGCCGGCGAACGGGATCGTCGTCGGGCACGACATGCGCGACTCCTCGCCGGATCTCGCCGCCGCGTTCGCCGAGGGCGTGACGGGCCAGGGGGTCGACGTCACCCAGATCGGCCTGGCCAGCACCGACGAGCTGTACTACGCCTCGGGGGCGCTCGACGCCCCGGGCGCGATGTTCACCGCGAGCCACAACCCCGCGCGCTACAACGGGATCAAGCTCTGCCGCGCCGGGGCCAGCCCCGTCGGGCAGGACACCGGGCTCGACGAGATCGCCGCGCTGCTCGACCAGGGGCCGGGCGCGGCCGCCGGTGCGCAGCCGGCGCCGACCCCGGGCTCCGTCCGGGACCAGGACGTCCTCGAGGACTACGCCGCCTACCTGCGGGGCCTCGTGGACCTCTCGGGTCTGCGGCCGATGTCGCTCGTCGTCGACGCCGCCAACGGGATGGCGGGCCACACCGTGCCGGCCGTGCTCGGGCCGCTGCCGATCGAGGTCCACCCGCTCTACTTCGAGCTCGACGGCTCGTTCCCGAACCACGAGGCCAACCCGCTCGATCCGGACAACCTCGTGGACCTCCAGCGCGAGGTCTCCACCCTCACCCGCGTCGACGCGGGACTCGCCTTCGACGGCGACGCGGACCGCGTCTTCCTCGTGGACGAGAAGGGGCAGGCGGTCAGCCCGAGCGCCATCACCGCCCTCGTCGCGAGCCGGGAGCTGGCCAAGGAGCCCGGCGGCACCGTGATCCACAACCTCATCACCTCGCGGGCCGTCCCCGAGATCATCACCGAGGCCGGCGGCACGCCGGTGCGCTCCCGCGTGGGGCACTCGTTCATCAAGGCGACGATGGCGCAGACCGGCGCGATCTTCGGCGGCGAGCACTCGGCGCACTACTACTTCCGCGACTTCTTCCGGGCCGACTCCGGGATGCTGGCCGCGCTGCACGTGCTGGCCGCCCTGGGCGAGCAGGACAAGCCCCTCTCGGAGCTCATGGCGCAGTACTCGCGCTACGCCGCGTCGGGCGAGGTGAACTCCACGGTGGACGAGCCGCAGGCGAAGATCGCCGAGGTCGAGCAGCTCTACGGCGACCGCGAGGACGTCACCACCGACACGCTCGACGGGCTCACCGTGACCTTCGGGAACGGGGACTGGTTCAACCTCCGGCCCTCGAACACCGAGCCGTTGCTGCGCCTGAACGTCGAGGCGTCCGACCAGGACGCCGTGGCCGCGCTGCGCGACGAGGTGCTCGCGGTGGTGCGGCGATGAGCGCGGCGGGAGACGCCGGCCGGGGCCCGACCACCGGTCCGCTGGGCCTCGACCCGGTACTGCTCGAGATCCTCGCCTGCCCGGCGCCCGACCACGGCGAGCTGCGCCCCGGCACCCCGGACGATCCGGCGGCCTCCGTCCTGACCTGCCAGAGCTGCGGGCGACGCTTCCCGGTGACCGACGGGATCCCCGTCCTGTTGCTCTCGGAGGCCACCGGCGGGCCGGGCGACGACGCTCCGGTCGCCTCCGGGACGCCTGCGGACGGGTGAGCGCCGTGCTCGACGAGGCACTCCTCGAGGACACCGGCCGCCTGCTCGACACCGACCGGGCCGGGCTCTTGCGCGTCGCCGCGACGGCGGGCGCCCAGGTCCGCGCGACGTGGGCAGCGGCCGTCGAGGCGGGAGTCGGGTCGCAGGGCGCCCTCGACGGTCTCCGGCCGCGGGCGCTGGTGCTGCTCGCGCGGGCCGGCACCGAGCAGGCCGCGGCCCGGCTGGTCGCCGCGCTCCTCGCGCCGACCTGCCCGTGCCCGGTCGTCGTCAGCGGGGTCGCCCCGCCGTGGCTCGGCCCGCTCGACGTCGTCGTCGTCTCGCACCGCGGTTCCGACCAGGACCCGGCCGACGCGCAGGTGGCCGAGGCGGTCGACCGCGCGGTGCGCCGCGGCTCCCACGTCGTCCTGACCGGCCCGGCCGACGGGCCCGCACCCGCGGCCGCCGCCGGCCGGGCCATGCAGGTGGTCCCGCGCATCCCGGGGCTCGACGGACTCTCGACCGCGACCGAGCTCGCGGCCACGCTCGCCACCACCCGCGCGTTGGGGCTGCTCGACGTCGACGGCGAGGCCCTCGCCGACCGGCTCGACGACGAGGCCGAGCGCAGCGGGCCCCGCCACGAGGCGTTCGTCGCGCCGGCCAAGGCCCTCGCGCTGCGCTTCGCCGAGCACACCCCGCTGCTGTGGGGCACCGACCCGGTGGCCACCGCCCTCGCGGGGTACGGCGCCGTCGTCCTCGCCGCCCACGCCGGGGTCGTCGCGCACGCCGGGCCACTGTCCGGAGCGTCGGCGGTCCCCGCGCTCGCCACCCGGCTGGTGGCCGGGGCGGCCGCCGACTCGATCTTCGCCGACCCCTTCGACGACCCGGGCGGCGACGCTCCGCCGCTGCGCCTCGCCGTCGTGACGGTCCGCGAGGACCTCGGCACCCGGCGCGTGGTCGAGGAGGCCGCCCACCGGTGGCCCTCGGCGGACGTGCTCGAGATCGACGACGTCGACCTCGGGGGCGACAGCCCCGGGCAGGACGCCGTCCGGGCGGGTGTCCTGGGTCTGCGCCTGGACCTCGCGGCGCTCTACCTGGGCCTCGCGACGGGCACGGTCGGGGCGGACCCGGCCGAGGGTGCCCGGCCGGGCGTCGGCGCCGGCTGATCCGGGCACCCGCACAGATTCCGGTGCCGGTGGGGTCGCCGATCGGCGCGACCACCGTCATCACGCGCGATGCGAGGGGGAGACGTGGAACTGCTCGAGGGGACCGTGCGCCCCTACGCGTGGGGTTCGCGTACGCACATCGCGGCCCTGCTCGGGGAACCGGTCCCGTCGCCGCATCCCCAGGCCGAGCTGTGGCTGGGCGCGCACCGCGACGCGCCCTCCCGTCTCGTCGAGCACCCGGGCGGCCACACGCTGCTCGACGCCCTCGAGTCCGACCCGGAGGGCACCTTCGGACCCGCGCGCGTCGAACGCTGGCAGGGCCGGTTCCCGTTCCTGCTCAAGGTCCTCGCCGCCGAGGAGCCGCTGAGCCTGCAGACCCACCCGTCCGCGGAGCAGGCCGCCGTCGGGTTCGCCCGCGAGGAGGCCCGGGGCCTGCCGCAGGGCGCCCCCGACCGCAACTACCGGGACCCGCTGCCGAAGCCGGAGATCCTCTGCGCGCTCGAGGAGTTCCACGCGCTCGCGGGCTTCCGCGACGCCGCCGTGACCGTCCGCATGCTGCGGGCCCTCGACGTCGACCTCCTCGCCCACCACACCGAGCTGCTCGCCGGCCAGCCCGACCCCGACGGCCTGCGCGCGCTGTTCACGACCTGGATCACGCTGCCGCAGCGGGCCGTGGACGACCTGGTGCCCGCGCTGCTCGACGGGTGCGTGCGCCTGGCGAAGACCCCCGGGTCACCGGGTGCGCCGGGCGGGGAGTTCGAGCGCGAGGTCCGCACCCTGCTCGACCTGGGGGAGCGCTACCCCGGGGACGCGGGCGTCCTCGCCGCCCTGCTGCTCAACCGCGTGGTCCTCGCCGAGGGCGAGTGCCTCTTCCAGCCCGCCGGGTCGCCGCACTCCTACCTGTCCGGCGCCGGCGTCGAGCTGATGGCCAACTCCGACAACGTGTTGCGGGCGGGGCTGACGCCCAAGCACGTCGACGTGCCGGAGCTGCTGCGCATCCTGGACTTCCGATGCGGGCCGCCGCCGATGGTCCGCCCGCGGGTCGACGGTCCCCGGGCGGTCTACAGCGCCCCGAGCGAGCACTTCCGGCTGGTGCGCCTCGACGTGGGCCCCGACGACGCGCCGGTGGAGCTGGGCATCGACGGCCCCCGCATCGTGCTGGTGGTCCGCGGCGACGCCCGGCTGCGCGCGGCCACCGGCCGCTCGGTGGCGCTGGCGCAGGGCCGGGCGGTGTGGGCCCCCGCGGACGACGGGGTGGTGACGGTCGAGGCGGGACCGGGCCGGGCGCTCGTGTTCGCCGCCGGCGACGGCTGGACGGCCGAGGAGGACGGCGACGACGAGGACGGGGACCAGGAGGACGGGGACCCCGGGGCGCCGGGCGCGACGGACTAGATTGCGCGCGGACCGGGCCGGGTGCCCGGTTCGTCCCGTCGTTCCCGCCCCCCAGGAGGTCGCGGTGTCCGCTTCCGGAGGCTCGAAGGCGATCATCGCCGCCCTGTCCGCCAACGCGGGCATCGCGGTGGCGAAGTTCGTCGGCTTCGCGATCACCGGGTCGTCCTCGATGCTCGCCGAGGGCGTCCACTCGATCGCCGACACCGCGAACCAGGGACTGCTGCTCTTCGGGCGCCGCCGCGCGGCCCGCGCCGCGACCCCGTCGCACCCCTTCGGCTACGGGCGCGACCGGTTCTTCTACTCGTTCGTCGTCGCGCTGATGCTGTTCACCCTCGGCTCGGTCTTCGCGATCTACGAGGGCGTCCACAAGCTCTCCGCCCCCGAGGAGCTCACGAGCCCCGTCGTCGCCATCGTCATCCTCGTGGTCGCGCTCGCGCTCGAGGGCTACAGCTTCCGCACCGCGGTCCACGAGTCCCGCGAGCTCAAGGGCGACGCGACCTGGTGGGGCTTCATCCGCCAGTCGGTGAACCCGGAGCTGCCCGTCGTGCTCCTCGAGGACACCGGGGCGCTGGTCGGGCTGGTGCTCGCGCTCGCCGGGGTGGGGCTGACCGTCGCGACCGGCGACCCGGTCTGGGACGCGATCGGCACCAACGCCATCGGCAGCCTGCTCGGTGTCATCGCGGTGATCCTCATCGTGGAGACGAAGCGCCTGCTGATGGGGGTGGGCGCCCGACCGCCGCTGGTCACCACGATCACCGACTCGCTGGTGGGCGGGCCGGTCGAACGGGTCATCCACCTGCGCACCCAGTACCTCGGGCCCGAGGAGCTGCTCGTGGCGGCGAAGATCGCGGTGCCGGCGAGCCTGCCCACCGAGGCCGTGGCGCGCGCGATCGACGAGGCCGAGGCACGGCTGCGGACCCTGGTCCCGCAGGCCCGGCTGATCTATCTCGAGCCCGACCTCGACCGCACCGGTTCCGACGACGGGATCGACCCGGCGCTGGACCCGACGCCCTGATCCGTCGCTCGGCGCAACCGGTTCCGTCCCCGGGCGGTGCGACGAGGCCCGGTCGGCGATCGACTGGTACGAACCTCCCGCTCCGGGGGGCATCCGAGGATCACCGTGAGTATGGTCCCCGTCACCGCGCAGGCGGACAGACGGTCACGGAGCGCACGAAAGGGGGCCGGGGATGGCGAGTCCCACGACATCGCGACAGGGAAGTCTCCTCCGGACGAAGTCGGTCGAGCAGTCGATCGCCGACACCGACGAACCGGACAGCAAACTGCGTCGCGAGCTCGGCGCGCTCGACCTGACGATCTTCGGCGTCGCGGTCCTGATCGGCGCCGGCATCTTCACGATCACGGCGCGCACCGCGGGGGACGTGACCGGCCCGGCCATCGCGGTCTCGTTCGTCATCGCCGCCGTCGCCTGCGGCTTCGCCGGGCTCTGCTACGCGGAGTTCGCCTCGACCGTCCCGGTGGCCGGCAGCGCGTACACGTTCTCCTACGCGACGTTCGGCGAGTTCATCGCCTGGATCATCGGCTGGGACCTGATCCTGGAGTACGCGCTCGGCGCGGCCACCGTCGCGAAGAGCTGGTCGAGCTACCTCGGCAAGATCCTCGACATCCTCGGGCTCGGCGACAGCACGTCGTTCACCGTGGGCGGGGCGGAGGTGGACTGGGGCGCGATCCTGGTCATCGCCGCCCTCACCGTGGTGCTCGTGCTCGGCATCAAGCTCTCCAGCCGGGTGTCGACGATCATCACCTCGATCAAGCTGCTGGTCGTCCTCTTCGTGATCATCCTCGGGGCGACGTTCATCAAGGCGGCCAACTACAGCCCCTTCATCCCGCCGGCCGAGCCGCCCAAGGCGGGCGCGAGCGGGCTCGAGTCGTCCCTGCTCTCGCTGCTGGTCGGCAGCGAGGGCAGCACCTACGGCGGCTTCGGGCTGCTGGCCGGGGCGTCCCTGGTGTTCTTCGCGTTCATCGGCTTCGACGCGGTGTCGACGACGGCCGAGGAGACCAAGAACCCGCAGAAGGACCTCCCGCGCGGCATCCTCGGGTCGCTGGCCGTGGTGACCGTGCTCTACGTGGCCACCTCGCTGGTGCTCGTCGGCATGGTCAACTACACCCAGCTGAAGAGCTCGCCCGACGGGGAGAACAAGACCCTCGCCGACGCGTTCACGCTGGTCGGGGCCAACTGGGCATCGACGATCATCGCGGTCGGGGCCCTGGCGGGACTCACCACCGTCGTCCTGGTGCTCATGCTCGGCCAGAGCCGCGTCTTCTACGCGATGAGCCGTGACGGGCTGCTCCCGCGCGGGCTGGCCAGGACCGGGCGCTACGACACCCCGAGCACCATCACGATCATCATCGGGGCGCTGTGCGCGGTCATCGCGGGGTTCGTGCCGACGACGACCATCGAGGAGATGGTCAACATCGGCACGCTGTTCGCCTTCGTGCTGGTCGCGCTCGGCACCTGGATCCTGCGGGTCAAGCAGCCCCACCTGCAGCGGACCTTCACGGTGAAGGCGCTGCCCGTCGTCGCGACCCTCGCCGTCGTGTCGTGCCTCTGGCTGATGCTGAACCTGACCGCGGGCACGTGGGTCCGGTTCATCGTGTGGATGGTCGTCGGCATCGTGATCTACTTCGCCTACTCGCGCCGGAGCTCCGTGCTCGGCAAGCGCGAGCGCGGCGAGGAGCCCAGCGTGACGTCCTCGGCCTAGGTGCCGAAGGCTCGTGAGCACTTTCCGGGGTCATCACCCCGGAAAGTGCTCACGGGCGCGCAGCGCACCTACCCGACGAACTTCTCGCGCAGCGTCTTCTTCGAGAACTTCCCGGTCGAGGTCTTGGGTACCTCGTCGATGAACTCGACGTCGTCGGGGACCTGCCACTTCGCGACACGGGTCAGCAGGTACTCCCGCACCCGCTCGGCCGTCAGCTCCGAACCCTCGCGCACCACCACGCAGGCGAGCGGGCGCTCCGACCACTTCTCGTCCGGGATCGCGATGACGGCGGCCTCGGCGACCTCGGGCATCGCCATGATCTCGTTCTCGAGGTCGACCGAGGAGATCCACTCGCCGCCCGACTTCACGAGGTCCTTCGTGCGGTCGACCAGCTTGACGTAGCCGTACCGGTCGATGACCGCGACGTCGCCGGTGCGCAGCCAGCCGTCCTCGGTGTACTGCTTCCCGCCGTCCTCGTTGAGATAGTAGGAACTCGCGATCCACGGCCCGGACGCCTGCAGCTCCCCGGAGGTGGTGCCGTCCCAGGGCTGGATCTCGCCCGTGTCGGGGTCGGCGATGCGCAGATCGACCAGCGGCGCCGGCTGGCCCGCGGTGGCCCGCACGTCGGCGAGCTCGTGGTCGGAGAGGCCGTCGTGGATCGAGCGCAGCGTGCCGGTCGTCGCGATCGGGCTGGTCTCGGTCATGCCCCAGGCCTGGGTGATCGGCAGGCCGATCTTCTCCCGCCACGCCTCGGACAGGGACTTCGGCACCGCGGAGCCGCCGCAGAGCAGCAGCCGCAGGTGCGGGACGTCCTCCGGCCCCGACAGCTCGGGCAGCACACCCATCCAGATCGTCGGCACCCCGGCGGTGAGCGTGACGTCGTGGTCGCGCAGCATCCCGGCGATCGCCTTCGGCACCATGTTCGGGCCGGGCATCACCAGGGAAGCCCCCGCGAAGACCGCCGCGTACGGCGTCCCCCAGGCGTTCGCGTGGAACATCGGGACGATCGGGAGCACCACGTCGCGCTCGATCAGCCCGGCGACGTCGGCGATGAGCACCGCGATCGAGTGCAGGACCGTCGAGCGGTGGGAGTAGACGACGCCCTTGGGGTTGCCGGTGGTGCCCGACGTGTAGCACATGGCGGCGGCGCGGTCCTCGTCGTCGACGACGAAGCGGCCGGCGAAGGGCTCGACGGAGGCGAGCAGCTCCTCGTGGTCGAGGATGCGCTCGTCGTCGGGGATCGGGGTGTCCGAGCCGTCGTCGATCACGATGAAGCGCCGCACGTGCGGCATCTGGTCCGCGAGCGGCCACAGCTGCCCGAACAGGGACCGGTCGACGAAGATCACGTCGTCGTCCGCGTGGTTGGCGATGTAGACGAGCTGCTCGGGGAACAGACGGATGTTCAGCGTGTGCAGCACCCGCCCGGTGCACGGCACCGCGAAGTACAGCTCGAGGTGGGTCGGGGTGTTCCAGCAGAACGTCCCGACGCGCGCGTCGTGCGGGACCTCGAGCGCGTCGAGCGCCGCGGCCGTCCGGCGCACCCGGGTCGCCCAGTCCGCGTAGGTCGTGGTGGTGACGGCACCCCCGACGCCGATGCCGGTGACCGGCTTGTGGCCGAAGAGCTGCTCGGCGCGGTGGAAGACGTGGGGCAGTGCGAGCGGTGTGGACTGCATCTGTCCGAGCACGGCGTGGGCCTCCTGGGTGCTCGCGGGGGCGGGATCGCCGAGACTACGTGGCCTGTGGTCCCGGTCATATCGTTCGGGTGGTCCGGGTCATAGCGTGCCGGACCGACCGACCGGCGACCTGCGGCGAGACCGTCCGGGGCCCGTCGCGCCGCTGCGTGCCGTCTTGACCACCTCGCTGGCCTGTGTTTTCGTCGTTGTACGGCAACAGGTCGCACGTCGTGCGACGGGCCTGTCGAGTGGCGCTGCAACGGACCATCGAGTCCGCCACGCTCGGCAGGGCTCCGCACCGTCAAGGGCGCCTCCAGATGGTGGAGGACCGTGCTCTGGATGCCTTCGCGACCGCGGGAGTGGGTTGTTTTCCCCCGCCGTCGCCGGGATACGCATCTCAGCGGACCGACCACCGGATCACCGACGAGTGAACACCGACCGGATGAGGAGTCATGGCAGCAGTAGGGACCACGCACGAGAAGTACGCCGAGAAGAACGGGATCGAGTTCGCCGTCGCGAACCTCGACGAGGCCGACTTCGGCCGCCGTGAGATCCGCCTGGCCGAGCACGAGATGCCGGGCCTGATGGCGCTGCGCCGGGAGTACTCCGAGGCGAAGCCGCTGCACGGGGCGCGCATCTCCGGCTCGCTGCACATGACCGTCCAGACCGCGGTCCTCATCGAGACCCTCGTCGAGCTCGGTGCCGAGGTCCGCTGGGCCTCCTGCAACATCTTCTCCACCCAGGACCACGCCGCCGCCGCGGTCGTCGTCGGGCCGCACGGCACCGTCGACGCCCCCCAGGGCATCCCCTGCTTCGCCTGGAAGGGCGAGTCGCTGGAGGAGTACTGGTGGTGCGCCGAGCAGATGATGACGTGGGTCGACTCCGAGAC
>JAICLN010000064.1 GCA_025925615.1 Actinomycetospora sp.
ATGCGCCGCGAGACGAGGAAGCTGCCGCCGGCCATCCACGACGCCGGGCCCGGGACGTCAGCGGGGTCGACCCAGACCGACCGCGTCATCGCCGCGGGGTCCTCGACCTTGAGGTTGCGGGTGCCGTCCTTGAACCCCATGAGGTTCCGGGCGGTCACCTGCTCGGTCGAGGTCGACGACGTCCGGCCGAAGCCGAGCTGGGTCCAGCGGGTGACGACGGTGCCGCGGCCGAGCCGGGCGAGGTTGCGCACGGCGTGGAAGGCGACCTGCGGGTCCTCCGAGCACGCCTGGATCGCGAGGTCGCCGCCCGAGATGGCCGGCTGGAGGAAGTCGCCGGGCAGCGGCGGGAGGGTCGCGAGCTCGGCGGGCCGCTTCGCGGCGAGCCCGAAGCGGGCGTCGAAGAGCGACGGGCCGAACCCGATGGACACCGTCAGGTTCCCCGGCGCGAGGTCGAACGCCTCGCCGGTATCGGCCGGCGGCGACTTCTGGTCCTCGTTCTCGCCCGGCACGGGGCGGCCCGCGGTCATCGCCTCGGCGGCCGCGGTCCACGTCGTCAGGAGGGCGACGAGGTCGTCGCGGGTGGAGCCGGGGACGACGTCGAACGCGGCGAACGCCAGGCGGTCCTGCGCCGCGGTGTCGATCCCGGCCTGGTGGGCGCCGCGGAAGTCGACGACCTGGGGTGGTGGTGGGGTCTCGGTGGAACACGACGCGAGCACGCCACCGGCCACGCCGGCTCCCGCGAGGAGGCCGGCGCGGCCGAGGAGCGAACGCCGGGAAATGCTCGTCATGCGACCTTTCCGGAGACCTGCGAGAGCGGCTCGGCCAGTGCGTTCACGCGGTCGGCGAGGACGCGGCGCTGGTCGGGGGTCACGGTCGAGTAGTCCACGTAGGCCGCGACGCCGGGGGCGGCCTCCCCGGTGCGGAACGGGGCCAGCTCGTCGGTGATGCCGGTGAACCGGGCCTGGAGCTGGGTGGCCAGCGCCGGGTCCTTGGTCTGCAGCGACGGCTTGAGCAGCTCGAACGCCTTCTGGGCACCCGCGATGTTGGCGTCGAAGTCGGACAGGTCGGTGTGGGAGAACGCGTCCTCCTCACCGGTGACCTTCGAGGTCGAGACCTCGGTCAGCAGCTCGCTGGCGCCGTTGGCGAGCTGGGCCGGCTGGTACTCGGCGCTGCCGACCAGCGTCTGCAGCTGCGCGAGGTCGGCGTCCAGCTTGTCCGCGTAGGGCGCCATCGCGGCCGTGGTCCTGTCGACCCACAGCGACTTCTCGATGCGGTGGAAGCCGGTCCAGTCCTGGCCGGGCTCGACGTCGGGCTCCCGGAGGTCGATGGCCGGGTCGAGGTCGCCGAAGCTCTCCGCCACGGGCTCGATCGTCTCGTAGTGGTAGCGCGCCGGGGCGTAGAGCTGCTGCGCCCGCGCCACGTCGCCTGTCCGCACGGCGTCGGTGAACTGCTTGGTCGCGGGCAGCAGCGCGGCGACCTCACCGACCACGTACTGCTTGTAGCCCGCCGTCGCGGTCGCCAGCGAGGCGTCGGCCGGAGCCTGCGACTGCCCGCCCGCGCCGGTCACCGTCAGCTGCGCGGTGTCCTGCGCGGCACCGGGGCAGTAGACCGTGTAGTTGCCCGGGTCGAGCCGAAGCGAGAAGTCGCCCGACAGCCCGGGGGTGATGTTCTCCTTCTCGCCGATGATCCGGGCGTCCTTCTGGATCTCGCCCTCGGTGACCTTCGCCGACCCGGAGTTGGTGACGGTGAACGAGACCGGGCCGGCGGGGACCGACGCGGGCTGCGGGGCGCACCCGGCGTCGGAGAGGGGCAGCGAGACCTCGGCCCCCTGCGCGGCCTGGCCGCCGCCGGAGCCGGACGAGCAGGCGGCCAGCAGCCCGGCGGTGACGACGGCGACGGCGAGGGCACCGACGACGGCGGTGCCGCGACGGCGGGTCCGCGCCGGGAGGGGCGAGACGGGGGACACGGGCTGGGGTCCTTTCGGGAGGCGTCGGGACACACGTGTCCCGACGAGTCGGCGAACAGGGGTCGGAGCGCTCAGGCGGGGGCGTCGACGGCGGTCGACGCGGAGGAGCGCGTCGGCCGCCGGACGGGCCAGAGGACGAAGACGAGCATCGGCACGAGGTAGATCAACCAGGCGACGACCTCGATGACGGTCGGCTGGGGCTGAATGCCGAGCACGCCGGTGAGCAGCGAGGAGATCGGCGTCCCGGGCTGCACGATCGCGGACAGATCGGCGACCTGGGCCTGACCGACGTTGATCCAGGTCGCCTCGTGGGCCGTGTGCACCGCACTGACGAACAGGCCCGCCGCCACGAGGACGAGGAAGACGGCGGTGATCGTGAAGAAGCGGGCCAGGTCGATGTGGACCGAGCCCCGGTAGATCCCGTAGCCGAGACCGACGGCGACGAGGACCCCGAGGGCGGCCCCGCCACCGGCCGCGATCGGGCTGGTCGAGGACTGGAAGGCCGCGAGCAGGAAGACCGTGGTCTCGAAGCCCTCGCGCAGCACCGCGAGGAAGGCCATCGCGACCAGCGCCCACATCGAACCCTTGGCCAGGGCGCTCTCGGCGGCCGCCTCCAACTCGCCCCGCATGGAGCGCGCGTGCTTGCGCATCCACACGATCATGTAGGTGATCATCCCGACGGCCACCAGGCCGATCACCGTCTCCAGCCCTTCCTGCTCCTGCTGGGGCAGGTCGGCGGAGATCACCTCGAGGACGACGGCCACGACGATGCAGATGACGACGGCGAGGGCGACCCCGGCCCACATCGGCCGCAGGGCCGCGCGGTCGCCGCGGCGGCGGAGGAACCCGGCGACGATCCCCACGATGAGGGCGGCCTCCAGTCCCTCCCGGAGTCCGATGACGAACGTCGCGAGCACTGCCGCGCCTCCTCCTCGACCCCGCGGGCACCGAGGCGGCCCGCACGCTCGGGCATTCTTAGGTTTGCCTCACCTTCACGTCAAGCGATCAACGAAGGAAACACGATCGACGTGCCGCGCTCGACCGGGTGAACTCCGGATAAATCCGACACAGCACGCCGAGAGGGGTCACTCCCAGTGCGTTCGCCAGTCCTCCGACGTGGTCCTCCGGGGCGCTCCGTCCGCAGGTGCGGGCAGCCTTACCTCCACGGCACGGAGGCGTTCGCCCAGGGCGGTCGCCGCGGCGCGCAGCTCGCCCTCGGGGTCCCCACCGGCGAGGTACGCCCCGACGACGGCGGCCGGCGGGCCCTCGGGGACGGCGGCGGCGAGGAGGTCCGGCGGGACCCCGGCGCGCTTCGCCCGGCTCACGTACTTGGCGAGCAGCGCGGCGGCGGGCTGGGCGAGCGCGACCCCGTCGAGGACGGACTCCCGCCGCTTCTCGGTGGCCTTGAGCTCCTCCCAGCGCATGTCCTGGTCGCTCGAGGTCACCACCGCTCCTCCCGAGGTCGAGCTCCGCTGCGCTTCGTCTCCCGCCTCGTCCGCGAACACGTGCGGATGGCGGCCCACGAGCTTGGCGACCAGCTCGGCGGCGACGTCGTCCACGTCGAACCCGACGGGCGACTCCGCCGCGACCCGGGCGTGGAAGAGCACCTGGAGCAGCACGTCCCCGAGCTCCTCGCGGCTCGCCGCGACGTCGCCGGCGGCCAGCGCGTCGTAGAGCTCGTAGGTCTCCTCGACCAGATAGCGCAGCAGGCTCTCGTGGGTCTGCTCGGCGTCCCACGGGCAGCCCCCGGGCGAGCGGAGCCGGTCCATGACCGCGACGGCCTCGAGGAGCTCCGCCCCGGCGGGCGCCTCGGGGTCGGGGCCCGCGACGAGCAGTACGGCACCGGGCGGGGCGTCGCCGTCCCCGGCCGCGACGGCGCCCAGGTCGTCCGCGAACCGGCGGGCCAGCGCGGGCGGCAGCGAGGCGTCGAGCAGGACGACGGGGGCCGCGGCGACGAGGCGGACCGCCCGGGCCGGCAGGACCGCCCCGAGGCGCGGGTCGACGACGACGGCGGTGGGACCGCTCACGGCGTCGGGACCGGCGCTGGCGCGGCCGTCGCGGCCGTAGCCGGGGCGGGCGTCAGGGGTGGGACGGGCACCGGGACCCGCAGCGGCACGACGGTGCCCGCGTCCGCCGCGGTCGGCGCGACCCGCTCCTGGGTGGGGTCCCAGACTCCGTAGCGGGGGTTCACGCGCACGCCGAGCTCGATCGACAGCGGCTGGATGGCCCGCAGCCCGAACTGGATCATGGTCGTGTCGTCGACGAGGGAGGCGGGGACGGTGTCCGCCCCGCCCGGCGGCGCGTCGACGTTCCGGTCGCGGACCCGCACGACGGTCCACGGCTGCGTCGACGGGTCCGGGGCCGGCTGTCCCGGCGAGGAGGGCGCCGACCCCGAGATGCTGACGGTGCGCCCGGGCAGGCCGAACACCAGCGAGGACGCCGTCCGGACCCGGGCGTTCGGGTCGACCGAGCCGGGCCGCAGGGCCTGCGCGATCACCCGGGCCTGCGGCGGCAGGCCGTCGAGCGCGTCGGTGCCCGGGTCCACGGCGAGACGCGTGGCGGCCCGCTCGGCGTCGGCCCGCGACGGGAAGGTTCCGATGTCGACCGTGACGGCCAGCCGGTCGAACTCCCGGCGCCCGATCTCGGCGACGGCGATCTGGTCGCTGATCAGCTCGCGCAGCGTCGCGGCGTCGTAGCCGGAGCCGGCGGCGGCCTGGGCTCCGCCGGCGGCCGCGACCTGCGCGTCGACCTGGGCGGGCGGTACCACGATGCCCTCCCGGCGGCTCGCCTCGGCGATCACCTCGTGGAGGATGGCGGTGCCCAGCAGCTCCCGGCTCTCGTCGGCCAGTGTCGAGGGGCTCAGCGTGGCGGGGTCGAGCGGCGAACCGCTCTGCCGTCCGGACTGCGCGGCGAGCGCCTGCGCCAGGACGGGCGCCGCGGTCCTGATCCGCTGCGTGAGCAGATCCGTCGTCACGACCTGGTCCCCGACGACGGCGGCCACCCCCGCGCCGGGCTCGGGGGCGGCGGACCCGTCGGGCGCCGAGGAGCAGGACGTGAGGACACCGAGCGCGGTCAGCCCGGCGAGGAGCGCGGGGAGGACGCGACGCGGCGGGGTGCACCGGATCACCCGGCCACCTTCTCACGGGGTCCTGCGGGCCCTCGGGGCCCCGCCGTCGGGCCGGCCCCCCGGGCCGGACGCCCGGGCCGGACGCCTGCGCCGGACGCCCGGGGCCGGACGCCTTACGCCACGCCGACCCGCGCCATCCAGGACCGGGCGGCGCCGACCGGATCGTCGGGCGCCGCCGCGAGCGCGACCGCGAGGAGCAGCCGCGCCTGCCACGGCGAGAGGTCGCCCGCGAAGAGCGCCCCGGCGCGTGCCAGCTCCGCCCCGCCGCCCGCGTAGAGCCCCTCGACCGGTCCGGCGCCGGTGCGGCTCGCGACCGCGACCGGCACGCCGCGATCGAGCAGCGCCCGGGCGGACCCGACGACGGCCGGGGTGGCGTTGCCCGCGCCGATGCCCGCGACGACCACGCCGCGCGCCCCGGCGGCGGCCGCCGCGTCGAGGGCGTGCGCGTCGGCGCCGACGTACTGCGCGACGACGTCGACGCGCGGCAGCGTCGCGGGTGGGTCACCCAGCGAGGCGTCGGGGGCGATCGCGTGCTCGCGCACTCCCCCGGCGTCGACGCTCGCCAGCGGGCCGCGCCCGGGTGCGGCGAACGCGGCGAGCGCCGCGGTGTGGACCTTGCGCACCCCGACGGCCGGGAGGACCTCGCCGGCGAAGGTCACGGTGACCCCGGGCCGGCCGTGGGCGGCCCAGCGCAGCGCCGCGGCCAGGTTGGTCGGGCCGTCGGGGGCCGGGTCGTCGAACGGCCGCTGGGCCCCGGTGATCGTCACGGGCGTGCGGCGGTCGTGGGTCAGGGCGAGCAGCGCCGCGGTCTCCTCGAGGGTGTCGGTGCCGTGGGTGACCACGACGCCGTCGTGCCCGTCCGCCACCTCGCGCACGGTGCGGGCGAGCGCGGCGAGGTCGTCGAGACCGGCGGCGAAGCTCAGCCGGCCGGCCACGTCCACCGTCGTGACCTCGACGCCCTCCGATGCGGTGACCGTGCCCAGCAGCGCCGCCGCGTCCGCCGCGACCGCCCGGCCGGCTGCGGTGGCGCGGGTCGCGATGGTGCCTCCGGTGGCGAGCAGGGCGAGTCGGGTCACCTCGCTGACCCTAGGGGCGTCGTCACCCGCACGTGCCGGGCCGCGGTGCGCGGGCTCGCCCCTGGGTGGCAGGTGCTGCGCGCCGAGTCGCCCGACGTCGCGATCCTCGCCGCCGCGGGCCGCGGCAACCACGACGGCGAGCCGGTGCAGAGCTCGCTCGCCGAGTTCTTCGCCCAGCAGGCGTCCTGGCTCGCGCCGCGGCGGCTCGTGCTGTCCCACCACGACGACTGGCTGCCCGGGTTCGCCGGCGCCGTCGACGTCGCCCCGATCCGGGCGGCGCTGGCCCGACGGGCCCCGGACACCGAGCTCTGCGAGCTTGGTTACGCGTCGGGGTTCACGCCGTTCGCGTAGGTGCGGCCGCCGGACGCTCGCCGTACAGCGCCACGAACAGCTGCTCGCACCAGGCCAGCAGCTCGAGGTCGCGCAGCGGCGCCGCGCCCATCCGCACCGGGCCCTTCTGCCCACCGGCCCCGGACTGCCCCTCGGTCGGCTTCGGCAGGCTGAGCGTCTGCGAGGCCGCCTTGAGCTGCGCGCGCGGGTGCAGCCGCTTGAGCCGCATCTGCGCCGACTCGGGCAGGTCGACCGGGGCGAACCGGATCAGGTTGCCCTGCCCCGCGACCTCGGTGATCCCGTAGCGCCGGCACGCGTGCCGGAACGCCGCGACGGCGAGGAGGTTCGTCACCGGCTCGGGCGGCTCGCCGTAGCGGTCGACGAGCGCCTCGCGCACCGCGTCGCGCGCCGCGCCGTCGGCTGCTTCCGCGATCTTGCGGTAGACGTCGAGGCGCAGCCGCTCGGTGTCGACGTAGTCGTGTGGCACGTGGGCGTCGATCGGGAGGTCGACCCGGACCTCCGCCATCGGCTCCTCGACGTCGGAGCCCGCGCCGGTGTGGGCCTTGAAGGCCTCCACGGCCTCGCCGACGAGGCGCACGTACAGGTCGAACCCGACGCCCGCGATGTGGCCGGACTGCTCGGCGCCGAGGATGTTGCCGGCGCCGCGGATCTCGAGGTCCTTCATCGCGACCGCGGTGCCCGCGCCGAGCTCGGAGTGCTGCGCGATGGTGGCCAGCCGCTCGTGCGAGGTCTCGGTCAGCGGCTTGTCGTTCGGGTAGAGGAAGTACGCGTACCCGCGCTCGCGGCCGCGCCCGACCCGGCCGCGCAGCTGATGGAGCTGGCTGAGCCCGAGCGTGTCCGAGCGCTCGACGACCAGCGTGTTGGCGTTCGAGATGTCCAGGCCGTTCTCGACGATGGTCGTGCAGACCAGGACGTCGTGCTCGCGCTCCCAGAACTCGTTGACCGTGCGCTCGAGCCGCTCCTCGGGCATCTGCCCGTGCGCGGTGGCGATGCGGGCCTCGGGGACGAGCCGGCGCAGCTTGGCGGCCGCGTCGTCGATCGAGGACACCCGGTTGTGGATGTAGAAGACCTGGCCGTCGCGCAGCAGCTCACGCCGGATCGCGGCCGCGACCTGCATGTCGTCGTGGGCCCCGACGTAGGTCAGCGTCGGGTGCCGCTCCTCGGGCGGGGTGAGGATCGTCGACAGCTCGCGGATGCCGGCGAGGCTCATCTCCAGCGTGCGCGGGATCGGCGTCGCCGACATCGAGAGCATGTCCACGTGGGCGCGCAGCCCGGTGATGTGCTCCTTGTGCTCGACGCCGAAGCGCTGCTCCTCGTCGATGACGACGAGCCCGAGGTCCTTCCACGTGATCCCGGTCTGCAGGAGCCGGTGGGTCCCGACGACGACGTCGACGGACCCGTCCGCGAGGCCGCGGATCGTGGCGTCGGCCTCCTTGCCCCCGGTGAACCGGGAGAGCCCCTTCACCGTGACCGGGAAGTTCCGCATCCGCTCGGTGAACGTCTGCAGGTGCTGCTGGGCCAGCAGCGTCGTCGGGACCAGGACCGCGACCTGCTTGCCGTCCTGCACCGCCTTGAACGCCGCCCGCACCGCGATCTCGGTCTTGCCGTAGCCGACGTCGCCGGAGACGACGCGGTCCATGGGGACCGCCTTCTCCATGTCGGCCTTGACCTCGTCGATCGCCGACGCCTGGTCCGGGGTCTCGGTGAACGGGAAGGCGTCCTCCATCTCGCGCTGCCACGGGGTGTCGAGGGCGAATGCATGCCCCGGGGCGGCCTGGCGGGCGGCATAGAGCTGCACGAGGCTCGCCGCGATGTCCCGGACGGCCTTGCGGGCCTTCGACTTGGTCTTGGACCAGTCCGAGCCGCCGAGCTTGGTCAGCGTGGGCAGTTCGCCGCCGACGTAGCGGCTGACCTGGTCGAGCTGGTCGGTCGGGACGAAGAGCCGGTCGGAGGCCTGGCCGCGCTTGGAGCTCGAGTACTCCAGCACGAGGTACTCGCGGGTGGTCTCGGCCTTGCCGGTGCCGGTGGTCCGCTGCGTCATCTCGATGAACTTGCCGATGCCGTGCTGGGCGTGGACGACGTAGTCGCCGGCCGCCAGCGTCAACGGGTCGACGGCGTTGCGGCGCTTCACCGCGGCGCGCTTCGTCGGGGTGTTCCCGGAGCCCGCGCGGGAGCCGGTCAGGTCGGCCTCGGTGAGCAGCACGAGACGGCTCTCCGGGGCGACGAACCCGTCGGCGAGCCGCCCGCGGACCACCGCGATCGCGCCCGGCCGGGGCGTCGCGGCGTCGTCGCCGAGCACCACCGGGACGTCCTCGCCGACGAACTCGGTCAGCTGTTCGACGGCCCGCTGCGCCGTGCCCGCGGCGGGGACGACGACGAGGGCGGCACCGCCGGCGGCCGCGTGGGCGCGCAGGTCGACGGCGGCCTTCTCCCAGTCGCCGCGGTAGGACTCGATGCCGGACACGCCGGTGCGCACGACGCGGACGCCGTCGCTGGTGCGGGAGTCGTCCTCGATGTCGGGGTCGGTGGCGAGGCTGGACAGCGTCCACCAGGGGTGCGCCGCCGCGCGGGAGTCGGCCCGGACCGTGTCGAGGTCCCGGTAGGCCGAGGCGCCGAGATCGATCGGGGCGCGGCCCTCGGTGGAGTCCGCGGCGACGAGCCAGCTCGCCTCGAGGAACTCCTGGCCGGTGCGCACGAGGTCGGCCGCGCGGCGCTCGACGCGCTCCGGGTGGCAGACGACGACGTGCCCGCCGTCGGGCAGGAGCTGTGGCAGCGTCACGAGGTCGCCGGGCAGCAGCGCCGGGATCAGCGACTCCATCCCCTCGGTGGGGATGCCGGCCGCGACCTTGCCGAGCAGCTCGGAGAGCGCCTTGTCCCCGCCGAAGGAGCCGGTGCCGGCGTGGGTGCGGGCGAGCTCCTCGGCGCGCCCGCGGACGTCGGCGGTGAGCAGCAGTTCGCGGCACGGCGGCGCGACGACCTCGCTGGGCCGGGCGTTCGCGAAGTCCGGCAGCGAGCGCTGGTCGGCCACGGAGAAACAGCGCAGCTCCGAGACCTCGTCGCCCCAGAACTCGATGCGCACCGGGGACTCGGCCGTCGGCGGGAACAGGTCGACGATCCCGCCGCGGACCGCGAACTCGCCGCGCTTCTCGACCATCTCGACGCGGGCGTAGGCGAGGTCGACGAGGCGCTCGGACAGGTGCTCGAGCTCGATCTCGGTGCCCTCGCGCAGGACGACCGGCTCGAGGTCGCCCAGCCCGGGGACCAGCGGCTGGATGAGGCTGCGGGTGGCGGTGGTGACGACGTGCAGGCGCCCGCGGGGGTCGAGCTCGGGGTGGGCGAGGCGGCGCAGGATCGCGATCCGGCGGCCCACGGTGTCGGCCCGCGGGGAGAGCCGCTCGTGCGGCAGCGTCTCCCAGCTCGGCAGGTAGTCCACGACGTCCTCGCCGACGAGGTCGCCCGTCGCGGTGGCCAGCTCCTCGGCCTCGCGCTCGGTGGCGCACACCAGCAGCGCGGTGCGGCCGGCGCCGCCGTGCTCGCCGTCGGGACCCGATGGATCGGTGGCGAGCGCCGCGGCGAGCAGCGGACGCAGCGCCGTCGGGCCCTCGACGGCGGCGTCGCGGCCGGCGGCGTCGACGACGGAGCGCAGGCCGGGGTCGGTCAGCAATGCCGAGGCGAGACCGGACAGCGAGACCGAGGGAGTGTCGAGAGAGGACACCAGAGCCCTTCGCAGAAGTCTTGAGCGATCGATTCCAGTCTACGAGAACGCCCCGACACTGCCCCGCCTTCCCCGGACCCGTGGGCGACGATGGGGGGGTGACCCGCGCCGAGCGTTCTCCCGACCCGGGGCGGCCAGGGTGGTCGGCCGGTCGTCGGCGGCGCAGCGCGGACCGGGACACCCGGATCGATGAATGTGCAGAATCTGACACTGAACGTCAGCGATGCGACACCGCTGACACGACCGACCCCGCTCCGACCAAGATCACCGTCACCCGCGTCGCCGCCTGGCGGGCACGCACCCTCACCCGGGCGGGCTTCCGCGCCTTCCACCGCGCCGCCTCCGCGGACGGGGCCGACCGCTCGGGGCTGACCGCCCTGACCTACGCGTGGATGGCGAACTACGCCTCCGACGCGACCCTCGCCGCCGCCCTGGCCAACACCCTGTTCTTCTCCGCGGCCAGCGCGGAGTCCAAGGACAAGGTCGCGCTCTACCTGCTGATCACCGTCGCGCCGTTCGCGGTGATCGCGCCGGTGATCGGGCCGCTGCTCGACCGCATCCAGCGCGGCCGCCGCCTCGCCCTGGCGCTCTCGACGGCGGGCCAGGGGGCGCTCGCCGTCGTGCTCGCCCTGTTCATGGACACCTGGGCGCTCTACCCGGCCGCGCTCGGCATCCTGGTGCTCTCGAAGTCGTTCGGGGTGCTCAAGGCGGCCGTCACCCCGCGGGTGCTCCCGCCCGGGATCACGCTGGTCACGACGAACTCGCGGCTCACCGTGTTCGGGCTGGTCGCATCGGGGGTGTTCGGCGGCCTCGGCGCCGGGGTCTCCTACCTGTTCGGCTCGCCCGGGGCGGCCTGGCTGACCGCGGTGATCTGCGGGGTCGGGGTGTGGCTGTGCCTGCGGATCCCGTCGTGGGTCGAGGTCACCGAGGGCGAGACGGAGACGGTGCTGATCCCGCGGCCGGGCGCGGACGGGAAGGCACCCCGGGTCGCGATGAGCGCCCACGTCGTCACCGCGCTCTGGGCCAACGGCTCGATCCGCGCCCTCACCGGCTTCCTCACGCTGTTCGCGGCGTTCGTCGTCAAGCACCAGACCGAGGGCACCCCGGGGCGTCAGCTGCTCCTGCTCGGCATCGTCGGGGCGGCGGCCGGCGCGGGCGGCTTCCTCGGCAACGCGCTGGGCGCGCGGCGACGCTTCGACCGGCCGGGGACGGTCCTCGTCGCCGGGCTGTCCGCGACGCTCGCGGCGTCGATCGTGGCCGCGGCCGTCGTCGGGCTCGCGACGGCGGCCGTCGTCGCGCTCGTCGGCGCCACGTCGTCCGCCCTGCTCAAGGTGTGTCTCGACGCGATCGTGCAGCGGGACATGCCCGAGGCGGCGCGGGCCTCGGCGTTCGGGCGGTCGGAGACGATCCTGCAGCTCTCGTGGGTGTTCGGCGGGGCGCTGGGCGTGCTGCTCCCGCCGACGTGGTGGATCGGGTTCACCGTGATCAGCGCCGTGCTCGCGGTCGGTACCGTGCAGACCGTGCTCACCACACGCGGCCGCTCCCTGGTCCCCCGCCGGCGGCAGGCGTCATGACGGCGTCCGACCAGGAGTCCCGGCCGGCGCCCGGAGGCAACGGGCCCGTGGCCCGGCTGCGCGCCGTACCGCGGTGGGTGTGGCTCGCGGCCGTCGCGATCGTCGTCGTGGTGGCCGCGGTCGTCGTCGCGCTCGTGCTGACGTCCGGCCCCGACTCCCCCGGCCCCGTCACCTTCGTCGCGGGCGGGCAGTCGCGGACCGCGGAGCCGACGGTCTACTGCGACGTCCGCGTCACCGACTGCGAGAACGAGCCGACCGCCGTCGTCGCCCTCCCGCTCCCGCCGGGCACCGCCCTCGACGTCACCGTCCCCGACGCCGTGTCGACGACGCCGTGGCAGGTCGCCTTCGCCTACGTCGACGAGGCCGGTGCCCAGCAGAGCGGCCGGAGTCAGATCTTCGCGCCGGGTGCGGCGACCACGTTCCGGCTCGCCCTGCCGGACCCGCGCTGGCGTCTGCAGCGCGTGGAGGTCCAGCAGTTCGGGGCGAGCGAGACGGTCACGCCGCAGGGGAGCCTGTTCTCGACGCGCTCCACCTGGGTGCTGGTCAGCGGCTGAGCACCGGGGTCGAGCAGCGGGGGATCAGCCCTCGAGCTCCCGCGCGACCGCCCGGACGACCTCGGCCAGCCGCTTCGTGTTGCGGCGGTCGGGGTAGCGGCCCCGGCGCAGGTCGGGCTGCACCTTCACCTCGAGCAGCTTGATCATGTCGTCGATGAGCCCGTGGAGCTCGTCGGGCGAGCGGCGCTTGGCCTCGGCGACCGAGGGCAGCGGATCGACCAGCCGCACCTGCAGGGCCTGCGGGCCGCGACGCCCCTCGGCGATGCCGAACTCGACGCGCTGGCCGGACTTCAGCGCCTCCACCTCGCCCGGGAGCGACCCCTTCGGCACGTACACGTCGGCCCCCTCCTCCTGGGAGAGGAACCCGAAGCCCTTCTCGGCGTCGTACCACTTGACCTTGCCGGTCGGCACCGTGCTCACCCGTTCTCTCATCCGACGAGAACGCGCCCCGGCGTTCTGCCGGTGCGCGTCCGTCCATCGTATCCCGCGACCGCACCCGAGATGCGGACGAAGATCAGGTCCCGACGGGGCCTCGGACGGTCACGCCGTGGGCGCCGCCGAGAGGCCGAGGAGCTCGATCGACTCCTCGCGCATCTCGACCTTGCGGACCTTGCCGGTCACCGTCATCGGGAACTCCTCGACGACGCGGACGTAGCGCGGGATCTTGTAGTGGGCCAGCTTGCCGGTCGCGAACTCGCGGACCGCCTCGGCCGTGAGCTCCGTGACGCCCTCGCGCAGCCGCACCCACGCCATGAGCTCCTCGCCGTAGCGCTCGTCGGGGACCCCGATGACCTGGGCGTCGAGGATGTCCGGGTGGGTGTAGAGGAACTCCTCGATCTCGCGTGGATATACATTCTCGCCGCCGCGGATAACCATGTCTTTGATGCGCCCGACGATGTTGCAATAGCCATCAGCGTCCATGGTGGCGAGGTCACCGGTGTGCATCCAGCCGGCGGCATCCACCGCCTGCCTCGTGCGCTCCTCATCATCCCAGTAGCCGAGCATCACCGAATAGCCACGGGTG